>JAEDOB010000189.1 GCA_016302225.1 Oscillospiraceae bacterium
GTTGCGAAAGGACAAATAACGTGTGGAATGGAATCTGTCCTTTCTGGGTGGATACCTTCTATATCTCCCTGTCTGTTGCCGCAGACGGGGAGATTTTTTATTTTATATCAGCCCAAAGCATATTCATCTGAATTTCAAAATTTTCTATCCATTCAGAAAATGCTTCGGGCGATATATCGCCGTTTCTTACACCGTTACGCTTTTCATAGCTTTCCGATGTGAAATTGGAGAAGATGTCATTGCAGAGCTGTAGCTTATCTCCTGTCAGCTGCCCTTTCTCCTTTGCTCGCCTTATTCTTGTGTACCAACGCTGATACACTTTCATATATTGAGCTTCATATTCATCATTGTGCTTTTCCTTGTATCTGCTTAACTTTTCGGAATTTCTCTGTTTCCTGCAGGCATCGGAGCAAAGCACATCAAACAGGCTCGACTTTGCAATGAACAGCTTTCCGCAGTTCAGACAGTATCTCGGAAAAAGGCTCTTGCTGTAAAGCAGCCGGATATAGTATTCAACCATTGACACCAAGGAAACGTCCGTAACAGCGTATTCCGCACCGTTCTTGCCCTTGATTATCATCATAGGCATATCGTCCTTGACGTATTTGCCCAGCAGATAATCAATAGCCTGGTCTGTGTTCGGATCTCTTGAAGGGGTGAAGCTGATATGGCGCTGATGATATACAAAGTCCTCATTTATAAGTGCGGTCTGCGTTATCTCCAGATGCTCGCACAGCCACTCCAGCTCGTCCTCACTAATACGGTCGGACAAAGCCTTGTCAATTACTTTTTTCAGATAACCGCACGTTACGTTATCATCGGGAACAGCAACGCTGCTGCCTTTAAGATAGTTGAGCATTTTGCAGTCGGAAGAAAGATCAAACAGGAACGAACCTATCTCTCTTTCGGCTTTTTCTACGCTTTTATCTGCAAAAATCCCACCATTTATATATCTGAACACCTTTTTCGGCTCTCCGTATATGATTATTTCCTTCAAATTGTCACAGTCAACGCATATTGCTATGCACATATCCGCAAAAAACTTGTAATCCGCCATTAAATCAGCCCCATTTCAAAAAAACGCTTCAAATCTATTTCCGTCTATCTTCTTGGCTCATTTTCGATTATACCAAATTTTTTCGGAAAAGGCAATAGCAAAACTGTTGCAAAAAACTCACACGGTTTTATTCAAATTATACGAAATTATACAAATTGCAAAAAACCTACTTGACTTTGAGAGCTGACTGTGCTATAATCAAGATAATTCGATAGATATATTTATTTATTGAATGCAAAAAATCAACATTAAACAAAATAAGGAGGAATTGATTTATGACCGAAAACACCAAGCCTGTGACCCTTATGACCATTCACGAAGCGGCAAAGACAGGCATTATGCCCGAAAACACCCTCAGACGTATGTGCAGGAACAACGAAGTCCCCTGCCTGCACGTTGGAAGAAGGACGTTCATCAACTTTGATGTGCTTGTTTCCTTCCTCAACGATCCCAACAACTATATTAAGGGGGCGGAGGTGAATGGATAAAAAAGAAGAAGCCGTCCTTTTCCCGACTGTTGGCGCAGCCGAGGGACAGCTTCCGTATAATTATTACGAACCTATTATACCATATGAAGAACCGCAATGCAATACCCCCGACATAAAATTTTTCTCGGAAATCGAAGCAGCGACCGTGGATTGGCTGTGGTATCCGTACATTCCGTTCGGTAAAGTGACTATTATTCAGGGTGATCCGGGCGAAGGCAAGACCACCCTTGCCCTGAATATCGCCGCTATTCTGAGCAGGGGCGAGCGATTGCCGACAGAATTGGAGTACACATATTCTTATAATAGTATCACTTCTATCTATCAGACAGCCGAGGACGGGCTTGCAGACACTATCAAGCCCAGACTGACCGCCGCCAATGCCGATTGCAGTCGGATATGCACCATTATTGAGGGCAGTGATGCTCTGCACTTCTGCGACAGTCGGCTTGAAGATACGATAGCATCAACAGGAGCAAAGCTCTTGATAATGGACCCGATACAAGCATATCTCGGAGCAGACGTTGATATGCACCGAGCAAATGAGATACGGCCTGTTATGTCAAGACTTGAAGCAATTGCCGAGAAATACGGCTGTGCCGTTGTCCTTATAGGGCATATGAACAAAAGCGGAAAAAAGGCTCAATACAAGGGGCTTGGCTCTATCGACATAACGGCAGCAGCCAGGAGCGTTCTGTTTGTGGGGCGCAGGGACAATGACAAGCGTAAACGCTGTATTATCCCCATAAAGTCAAACCTCGCTCCCGAAGGACGGGCTGTTCTTTTCAGTGTGGGAGAACAGCTCACTTGGGAAGGCTTTGATGATATTGACATCAGCAAGGTTTGTTCCGATATGGGACATTCCTATGAAAAAACGCCTTCAAAGGTGGAGCAGGCTGAATTTTTTCTCAAAGAACTGTTTGACGGAAAAAGAGAAATACGAAGCACGGAGGTTGAAAACGCCGCCAGAGAACAAGGCATCAGCAAGCGTGTTCTTGATACGGCAAAGAAAAATCTGCATATTTCGTCCCGTAAATCGGGAGATTATTGGTTTTATGTGTTTCCCGATTGACAGACGATTGCATTGTTGCATTCTTGCAATGTTGGCTCAAAACACGCTATATAGCCAATTATCGTCAAGAATGCAAGGGTGCAAGATTGCAGACCATACGAAAGGAGTTACAAGTTATGAGTGAAAAGAAGATATCTCACGTTCAGGGTAAGGGCTGTTTATCCCACAACAACCGCACATTTATCCCCAAAAACACAAATCCCGAAAGACGTTGTTTTAACAGCTATTTTATACAGGAGAATATCGCCGACAGCTACGAAAAATTATTCGGAAAGGCTGTTGACGAATACAACAGCAAGCAGAAGCGGAGCGACAGAAAGATAAAAGGGAGCTATTTTGAGCATCTGTTTCATCACGCACCCTGCAGCACCGTTCTGGAGTCCCCCAACGGACAGAAAAGCTTTTACGAGGACGTTGTTCAGATAGGCACAAAAGATAATACGGGCAGCGGCTCCGATGACGGTGAAAGAGCGAGATTTGTTTTGATTGATTATATGGAAGATTTTCAAAGGCGAAATCCGAACTTTTATGTTTTCAATGCGGTTTTGCATATGGACGAAGCTACTCCGCATCTTCATATTGATTACATTCCCATCGGGCATTACGACAGGGGGCTTTCCGTTCAGAACGGGCTTGCCCAGGCTCTGTTTGAAATGGGATATGGCAAGGGCAAGGACGCTATTAACAGATGGCGTAAAGCGGAACGTGAGGAGCTTCGCAAGATTTGCGAAATTCGTGGGCTGCATATTGCCGATGAAGATAAAGGGCGTGGTTTCAGCTATAGCTGTGAGGAGTACAAGGAATACAAGGAAACTATTAACGGCTATGAAAAGAAGGTTTCCGAGCTTGAGGTCAAAGTCAGAGAGCTGTCTGCGGACATAGAAACCAAATCCTCGGAAGTGAGCGACCTTAACGATAGGAAAACAGTATTGCAGAACGAGGTAGAGTCCCTCACGGCAGGGAAAGAGTTAGCAGAAATTTCTGAAATAAAAACTGTGAAAATGCCCCTGCATAAGCTTATGATAGATGAATCGGAAATATCGGGAATCGAAAATCTGAAAAAATCAGTTTCAGCCAAAGCAGAGGAGCTGTCCGCCAGAGAAAAGAATCTTGATATTCGTGAGGAAAGGCTCAGTGAAAGTCAAGAGCAGCTTGTTATCCGGGAAAGCAGGATTGCAGAAAAGGAGCAGGAGCTTGACGAGCTTCAGAAGGAAATTGCCGAACACAACGAATATGCGAAGCACAACAGCTACAAAGCGTTCGTAAAGGATTCGGAGATTGATCCGCTTTTCCAAAGAGCAAAGAAAACCTTGGAAGAAGCCGAAAAGATGAAATACGAACAGGAACATATGACTGAGCTTCTTCAGAAATACAAGTCAAGCAACGAGCATCTTATGGCAGACCTTGCACAGAGTCGGAGAACAGAAAAGGAAATCAGAACGGAGTTTTCCTATCAGAAAAAGCAGGCTGCAAAGGAAATAGA
This sequence comes from Oscillospiraceae bacterium, assembly GCA_016302225.1. GTDB lineage: Bacteria > Bacillota > Clostridia > Oscillospirales > Ruminococcaceae > UMGS1889. The sequence continues at coordinate 4,098 of JAEDOB010000189.1, forward strand.
AAAGCTGCGTGCCGCAAGTGAAGAAAGCTCGGAGGAATACAAGAAGGAGATCTCCGAACTTTCCGAAAAGCTTGAAAGTGCCAATGCTCTGAACAGCAGTTTATCGGAAACGAACAAGACCCTGTCGGGAGAAAATGAGAAACTCACCAAAAATAACAAATGGCTGAACGGGCTGATCGACACGCTGTATGAGATCGGACGTTTCATCTGCAGCAAGCTGAAAATTGATTTTGACAGGATCGTGGACAAACGCCTTGACGGTTATTCGCTGAATTACATTTTCGGGAATAACGGTCGGGAGAGATAATCCGACAAAATATCCTATCCCTATATTATGGAAAAATCCGTATCACGCACGATACGGATTTTTTCTTTTTCCGTTAACAGGGAGTGCAGAGGGAACGGCTGCTCGCTGTCCGCAGACAGCGAAATCCCCCTCGGAGAGCCCCGTGTACTTTTGATGAGGTCTTGTGCCTTGTCAAAAGTACTAAGGGGTTAGCTTTGACGGGA
>JAEDOB010000190.1 GCA_016302225.1 Oscillospiraceae bacterium
GGGAAACGCCCATCATTCAACACTAAACATTAAATTATCTTCGCATTTTTATGCACACCCGTAACGGAGAATATCACCCACTCCGCAATATTTACGGCGTGATCTCCGATACGCTCCAGATACTTAGCTACCATCAGAAGGTCAATTGCCTGTTCGCCAACCTGCTTGCCCTTTTCGCGGCTGTCGGCAGCCATTTCGATAAGCTCGTCACGTATCTTGCCAAAAAGCTCGTCCACCCTGTCGTCCTCCGCCATAACGTCGTTTGCCAGCTTTTCGTCGCTGTTGACATAGGCGTTTATGCTGTCGGTCACCATTCGTATGACCGCCTTTGCCATCTGGGGGATATGAACATTGTCCGTCTTACCGATCTTCAGCGTCAGCTCCGCAATATCCACTGCCTGGTCGCCGATACGTTCAAGGTCGGTGGTCATTTTCAGTGCAGTGGACACTCTCCTCAGGTCGGTGGCAACGGGCTGCTGCTGCAAAAGAAGCTTTAAGCAGAGATGCTCTATCTTCTTTTCCATATCGTCAACTGTTTCGTCGCCGCCCATTACCTGCTTTGCAAGGAAAATGTCGTTTTTGATAAGAGCCTCCGCAGCCCCCGCAATAGCGGTTTCCACCTGTCCCGCCATTTTTATCATTTCGATATTCAGCTCTTTCAGCTGCTCGTCAAATAGCTTTCTCATAGATATGACTATTCCTTTCTGAATTTGAAAACGCTGACCTTATCATAATTATAGCAATTCATAAAAGTAACCTTTTTGTAGGGGCAAAAGCATAAATGCGTTGGTTTCTCCGTCCGAATGTTACATAAGCTTTATCGGTAAATGCGGGACGGGAAACCCGTCCCCTACAAAATATGTCAGGATATTTTTGTACCGCTTTAGATAATCAACCGAATCTTCCCGTAATATAATCCTCTGTGCGCTTGTCGGACGGCGTGGAGAAAAGCTTCTCCGTTTCGTCAAATTCCACTATCTCACCATGAAGGAAAAACGCCGTCTTATCGGAAATTCTTGTTGCCTGCTGCATATTGTGGGTAACGATAACGATGGTGTAGCTGTCCTTTATCTCGCAGCATAATTCCTCGATTTTCATGGTGGAAATAGGGTCAAGGGCGGAGGTGGGTTCGTCCATGAGAATTACCTCGGGCTTTACCGCCAGTGCCCTTGCTATGCAAAGACGCTGCTGCTGTCCGCCGGAAAGTCCCAGGGCGGAACGTTTCAGACGGTCGCTGACCTCATTCCAGATAGACGCCTTTTTCAGGCTTTCCTCCACAATATCGTCAAGGTCGGACTTGCGGCGGATACCGTGAGTTCTGGGACCGTAGGCGATATTATCGTAAATGGACATAGGGAAGGGATTAGGCTTCTGGAAAACCATTCCCACATTTTTTCTGAGATAGGTTATTTCCATATCCTTGTAAATATCAACGCCGTCAAGGGTGACGGTTCCCGTAATTCGGCAGCCTTCAACAAGGTCGTTCATACGGTTGAGAGATTTCAGAAGGGTGGATTTTCCGCAGCCCGACGGACCGATGAAAGCGGTTATCTCGTTTGGTGCGATGTCGATATTTACATTTTTCAGCGCATGGAATTCCGAATAGTAAAGGTCAAGTCCGCTGACGGAAATTTTATTTTCGGGCATATCAATTATCCTTTCAAAGCTTGTTTTTATCTAACTTCTTGGCAATATATTCCGCAAGACCGTTCAGAGCGAAAACGGTTATCAGGAGAATAACGGCTGTTGCGGCTGCGTCATCGGTGTGCAGACCTTCTCTCGAAAGCTGATACATATGGATAGAAAGGGTCCTGCCCGACATAAAGACGTTTTCGGGCAGCTGTGCAACCGTTCCCGCAGTGTACATAAGCGCCGCAGTTTCGCCGATAATTCTGCCGATAGCAAGGATAATTCCCGCAAGGATTCCGTTACCTGCCGACGGGATAACTATTTTGAATACGGTGCGAAGCTTTCCCGCACCCAGACCGTAGCTGCCCTCACGGTAGCTGTCGGGGACGGATTTCAGTGCTTCTTCGGTGGAACGCATTATCAGCGGAAGTATCATAATGGAAACGGTAAAGCAGCCCGCCAGCAGGGAATAGCCCCATTTCAGAGAGGTGACAAAGCAAAGCATACCGAAAAGTCCGTAAACGATGGACGGTATTCCCTGCAGCGTTTCGGCGGTAAGTCTTACTGCCTTGACTATCTTATTGCCCCTTTTTGCGTATTCCGTAAGATATACCGAACAGCAAATGCCCAGAGGTGCGGCGATAAGCAGGGAGATGCCGACCATTTCAATTGTGGTGATTATAGCGGGCATCATGGAAACATTGTCGGTAGTGTAATTCCACGCAAACAGCGAGGGTTTAAGCTGCGGTATTCCCTTAATAAGAACATATCCCACAACTGCAATGAAAACGGCTGCGGTAAGTGCGGCTGCTAACCACGCAAGCAGCATAAACAGGAAGGAAAGGGGGTGCTTTTTGTAGGTTTTCATATCGAACCGAAAGCCTGTCATTGTCATTTTGATTTTCCCTCCTTGGGCTTTTTGTTTGTGAGAACGCTAAAGCATAAATTCAGAAGCAGGATAAATCCGAAGAGAACAACAGCCGTTGCAACAAGGGCATCATAATGCAGTCCGCCCGCATCGCCCATTTCGGTAACGATATTTGCGGTCAGTGTGCGGACGCCTGCAAACAGTCCCTTTGGCATTCTCGCCTGATTTCCCGCAACCATGATAACAGCCATAGTTTCGCCTACTGCTCTTCCGATACCGAGGATAACTCCCGCAAGAATACCCGACTTTGCTGCGGGGAAAACAACGGTGGCAACCGCACGTTCGTGAGTTGCGCCCAAAGCAACCGCACCCTCATAGTAGGATTCGGGGACAGACCGAATAGCCGTTTCCGAAAGTCCGATAATGGTGGGAAGTATCATCATTCCCAGAAGCAGGGCTGCGGTGAAAATGCAGTTTCCGTCGCCGCCCGCAAGAGTTCTCACAATGGGGACGATAACTATCATACCGAACAGACCGTACACAATGGACGGTATTCCCGCCAGCAGATTTATCATAGGCTTTAAAATTTTATAGAGCGGTGCGGGACAAAATCTCGCCATAAAAATAGCCGTAAGCAGTCCCACGGGAACACCCACTGCCACCGCACCGCCCGTAACATACAGGCTGCCCAGTATCATGGGGAAAATGCCGTATTCCGCAGGCTCGTTGTAGGGTTTCCAGCGCTGTCCGCCAAGGAAGTCAAACAGACCTATCTCCGCAATGGCGGGTATTCCTCCCGCAAAAATGTAAACGCATATAATGACAACGGCAGCTATGGAAATAAGGGCGCAGAGGAGGAAAATTATCTCCGCCCCTTTTTCGATAAACCGCTGTGTTCTGCCCGATGGGGGCTTGTGGAAAAAGTCGGAGCTGTCGCTCTTTCTTTCGGAAATGCTGTCGGCAGTGGTCAAAGAGATCATTCCTTTCGTTATTTGCCAAAGCCGCCCTGTTGGATAGGCAAGGCGGCTTTGTGGGTAAAATTCGATTTAACGGTGATTACTGTACAGCGTCCCAGCTTGTTATCTCGCCTGTGTAGATCTTCATGATCTGGTCGGAGGTGAGGGCGTTTACGGGATTATCCTTGTTTACGATAACTGCGATACCGTCCATAGCGATAACGGTGGGAGTGAGAGAAGCCTTTTCCTCGTCCTTGAGCTCACGGGAAGCCATGCCGATGTCAACTGTGCCGTCCATAGCAGCCTTCATACCCGAGGAGGAGTCTGTGGTCTGGATCTCGATCTTAACACCCGGATTTACTGCCTGATAGCTTTCTGCCAGCTTTTCCATTACGGGAGATACGGAGGAGGAACCGCCTACAACTACCTTGCCCTCTGCGCCGTTGGAGGAAAATGCTGCAGCCGCACTGTCAATGGGAATAAAGTTCTTTTCCTGAACAACTGCCTGACCCTCTGCGCTGAGAATGTAGTTCATAAAGTCCTTGGCAGCGTCGGAAACCTCGCCCTTTACTGCAATATTGAAGGGACGGGAAACCTTGTAGGTTCCTGCAAGAATATTGTCAACGGTAGCCTCGGTACCGTCAACAGTAACTGCCTTAACGGTGTCATCGAGAGAGCCCAGGGAGATATATCCGATACCGCCCACGTTTCCCGCAACCTGTGTCATAACAACGTTTGTGCTGTTTGCGATAAGAGCTTCATCGGTGGTGCGGTCGGTCTTGGAGCCGTCCTCGCCCTTTACCTCAATGCCCATCAGCTCGATGAATGCACCTCTTGTTCCCGAACCGCCTTCTCTGGAAACTACTGCGATAGCACCTAAAGAAGCGGAGCCGCTGTTTGTGTCACCGCCTGCAGTGGTGGTATCACCCGAGCCGCTGCCGGAGCTGCCGCAGCCTGCAAGAGCCAATCCCGCTGTAAGTGCAGCGGAAACTGCGATAAATCTTGATAAAAATGTTTTTTTCATAAAAAGTTCTTCCTTTCGGGGACGTTCGATAGTCCGCATATAATATGATTCGTCTTATCTGACTGTAATAATGATATTCCCGTATTGTAAAGTCTGAAATCTGCGTTTTGTAAAATTGAAGTAAAACAG
>JAEDOB010000191.1 GCA_016302225.1 Oscillospiraceae bacterium
CGAAGCTACCACCGCCGCAAGCCCGAACGCCGCAGCGCAGAATGAAAGGAATGTTTACCGCATGATTTGTGCATCAATAGGTCTGCCTGCCGTCAAGGATAACTATCTTTCGGGGGAAACGGAGGTCAGGACTACACTGTTAAAGGTGGAGCTGCTTCGGAATATCACCCGTCTTTACGCAGGCGGATTTACGACCTTTATGTGCGGCTGCTACCCCGGTGTGCCGCTGTGGACGGGTGAAGCCGTGCTCAGCCTGAAAAAGGATTTCCCCGGATTTGAAAAAATGAGCCTTATCAGCTGCCTACCCTACGAGGGCTTTTCAGATGACCTGCCCCAGGCTTTTCGGAAACGCTGCCAAAGCGTTATAGACAAGGCGGACAGCGTGGTTTATTCGGGCGAAGAATTTGTCCCCGACTGCCTGAGAGAATGTGACAGATTTATGTCTGAGATAGCGGACTGCGTGCTGCTGACCTCCTTCCGCAATGAGTTCGCGGGAGATGTCAGGGAGAATGCAGCACATATCTACAAGCCCCTTGTATGGCTGAATGCGTCCAATTTTCATATCAGCGAACGGTTTTACTGATCTGTCCGAGAAAAGTAAAATTTCGGTAAAGACTTGAAATCCGTTCCCATATGAGTTATAATTAATTATGCGGGGGTGTGTTCCCCCAAAAAACCAAAAGGAGGTGCGCTATGAACAGCGACCCGTATCTGCCGCAATGTGACAGCAACGGTATGTCCGAAAAAAATAATCATACGGGAGAGCTGTCTGACGTGCGCCGCTGACCGCCCTTCCGTGAAAGGCGGTTTTTAAAATGATAAGCTTTTACAAAACGGGCGATGATGGTCTGACAAGCATCGAAGCAGCGGAAAACGGCTGCTGGATCTCAGTCACCGCCCCCACTCAGGAGGAGATAGACCGCATTATCACCGAGTTTGAGCTGGACGCAGGCTTCGTCCGTTCCTCCCTCGATGAGGAGGAGTCGTCCCGTATCGAAACCGAGGAGGATCAGACTCTGATAATCGTCGACTACGCCGTTGCAGAAACGGATAATCAGAACGCCATCTCCTATTACACCATGCCTATGGGCATTATCCTCACCCCCGATTACGTTTTCACCATCAGCCTGCGTGAGAATATTATAATCAGGGAAATGTGCGGCGGTCAGATAAAGAACCTGCGCACTCAGCTGAAAACTCAGTTTGTGCTGAATATCCTGCTGAGGATTGCAATGAAGTTCCTTGCCTATCTGAAACAGATCGACAAGCTGACCAATTTCACCGAAAAACAGCTCCAGAAATCCATGAAAAACAAGGAGCTTATCCAGATGCTGGATCTTCAGAAATCTCTGGTATATTTTTCCACTTCTCTGAAATCCAACGAGGTCACTCTCGAAAAGATACTCCGAGGCCGTATCATCAAGCTTTACGAGGACGATCAGGACCTGCTGGAGGACGTACTGACGGAGGTAAAGCAGGCTATCGAAATGGCGGGCATCTATTCAAGCATTCTTTCGGGAATGACGGACACCTTCGCTTCGGTCATCTCAAATAACCTGAATATAGTAATGAAAAGGCTGACGGTCATCACCATTCTGATGGCTATCCCAACCATAGTTTTCAGCTTCTACGGAATGAACGTCCCCGACCTGCCCATGTGCTATACCTGGTTTGCCGTGGGGCTTTCGGTGGCTGCAACTCTCGGAACATGGTTCATGCTCAAAAAGACCGAGAAGTAGAGAACCACTGATTAAATCATAAATTTCATTTTTCTTGTTACCTGAGTGACGTATATAGGTGGGTGTTCCCCCATTAATCAGTATTTCCGCAGCTTATTTTTCGTGATATTTTCCAATGTTAGCCGAATAGCGCACAAAATCGCAGGTAATTTATGTGGAAAATGCACGAAAATTGTCAGAATATTTTGTCTAAAAATATTTTTAAAATTCTATTGTGAAATGTGAATAAATATGATATAATAGCTATGTAACCTGATAGGCAGTCAAAAGACTTTTATGAAAGCTGCCGCCGCTTTACTTGCGGAAATATCTATGCGGTTCGCCGCGTAAAATAAACTTTTGGAGGTTAGTTACTTATGGAGAGTACAGGTTTTCTTAAAACGGTCAGCTTCGGCGGATTCGATAAAAAAGACGTACTGAATTATGTCGATGAGCTGAACACCAAAATTTACACTCTCGAATCAGAGCTTGAAGAGAAAAAAGCAATGCTCGAGGGCGCAGGCTCTGCGAACTTTGACGGAGCAGAAAAATATGAGGAGCTGCTTGCTGCAGATAAGGCAAAGATTTCCGAACTGCAGGCAAATAACGATACCCTCAAGCTCCAGCTGAAGAGCTCTGAGGACGAGATCGCATCTAAGAATAAGGAAATTGAAGCTCTCAAGGAAAAGTGTGCCGATCTCGAACGTCAGCTTGATGATGCTAAGGCAAACGCAGGCAGCGGCGCAAACGAGTCTGCCGCATTCGACATTTCCAACGTATTCATCGAGGCTCAGAAGTCTGCAAACGCTATCGTTGCACAGGCTAAGGAAAATGCCAAGAAGATGGACGAGGACGCAAAGAAGCTTGCTAATCAGGTCGTTGACGAGGCTAATGTCAAGGCTGCAAACATCGTAAACACAGCTAACGACAATGCAAGAAAGGTTCTTGCGGATGCTCAGGATAAATCTGCCGAGATGCGTGCCGCTTCCGAAAGAGTTAAGGCTGAGGTTGCAGGCGAGCTGTCAACCATCGAAGAAAATGTTGCTAAGCTCAATGAGGTTCTCGAAATGTTCACAAGCGAGAGCCTGTCCAAGCTGAGCACTGCTAAGGAAGCTATTACAAGAACGACTTCCTCAATAAAAAACGGACTTAACCCGGCTGCCGATAGTATGAAGGCATCCGCTCCCGCCCCCAAGGCTCCGACCCCCGCTGCTCCCGCTCCCAAGCCCGCACCGGCTCCCGCACCTGCTCCCGCTCCTGCACCGGCTCCCGCTCCCGTTCCTAAGCCGGAACCTCCCAAGAAGCCCGCTGCAAAGGCAATGATGGGCTTTGACCTCAGCGAGCTTGAAAGCATGGCAAAGGCTATTGAAGCACAGACAACTGGTGCTTCTATGCCCGCTTCGGAAGTGGACGATTACGACGGAACTGTGGATCCTTCTACACTCAAGCTTGACGATATGTAAATAAAACCAACGCGGCTGTGATATTCCTTCGGTATGGAGATAGCTTCACTCCGGAATATCACAGCCATTTTTGTTAAAATTGTATGTTTTTTCTTGTAAAAATTAGAGAAAACTATCCGATCACAACAATTATCCCCATATTTTAAAATTTACTTGACAAATGCGTTACAAACTGTTATAATAATCGTATAAAGATCATCGAGGTTCCCATAATGGCAAATGTCTGCGATTACAGTGAAACTGCACTCTCCCAAATGTCCGACGAGGAGCTGGCTGAGCTTTGCAGGTCGGATAACACCGCATTTCCCTATCTGGCAGCAAGATTTACAAGGCTTGTCCTGACAAAGGCGTATAAATTCGCTTTGAAATATCCCGTGGATTCGGACGATATGCTGCAGGAAGGTATGCTTGCTCTTTTAAAGGCAGCGGAAACCTACGACAGGTCAAAGGGTGCAAGCTTCGCAACATATGCAGATGTGTGCGTTTCAAACAAAATGAGGAACGCCGCAGCAAAGCATATCCCCGAAGCCGATGAGATAAGCGATGAAGAGGATTACGGGCAGCCTAATCCCACTCCCGAGGATATTCTCATAGAACGGGAGAAAATGAAGGAGATGTACGATACTATCTCCTCGGTGCTGTCACAGAAGGAATGGGAAATTTTCCGTATGTTCCTTGACGGCTGCTCCTATTCGGAGATAGCTTCACAGCTGAAGATCACAGAAAAGTCGGTAGATAATGCCCTGATGCGTACCAGACGCAAGCTAAAGGCAGCACTGGCGAAGCTTTTCTGAATCTATATATGGCCAAGTAGCTTAATTAAAGAGCGTTGTTTTTTCATAGCAAAGGTGTCGGTGTGAGTCCGTCCTCAGGTCCAAATTTTATTTTTAAGCGAGGGAATTCAAATGTTTGAAGACAAGACATTAGTATGTAAGGAATGCGGAAATGAGTTCGTTTTCACAGCCGGCGAGCAGGAGTTTTATGCTGAAAAGGGCTTCCAGAACGAACCTCAGAGATGCAAGTCCTGCCGTGACGCAAGAAAGAACGGCGCAAAGGGCGAAAGAGAAATGTTCGAGGCTACCTGCGCTTCCTGCGGCGGTGTTGCTAAGGTTCCTTTCAGACCCAGAGAAGATCGTCCCGTATACTGCAGCGATTGCTTTGCAAAGATGAAGCAGGAATAATTTCCGCCTGTTATATTTCGGGGTAATACAGAAAACCGCAAGGTTTAACTGTTGCTATGATTTTCAAAAATTACGGACAGTCGTTTCGGCTGTCCGTTTTTTTGCATCAAAAACCACCGCCTGAACAACAAGCGGTGGTTTTCACATATACATTTGAATAAGCCCCAAAATCAGCAGATGAACGGGATAGAAGGCATAGCAGAAATACTGAAACGCCT
>JAEDOB010000192.1 GCA_016302225.1 Oscillospiraceae bacterium
TTGCTGCCTCCTTAAAAAATCTTGCCTTCATTGCATATTCCTTAGGCACCTTCATGGTGAGAAGATGTGTGTGGTCAAACGCCTTTGCGCTTCTCACATTTACCACTTCCGCCTCGCAGACAGCTTCACCGCTTCTGCTGAGTGCAGTGCCCTTTGCGCCCTTTTCGGGGAGCGGAAGGAATTCGTAAGGCAGCGTTATCTCCGCTGTTCCGTCACCGCAGTCCTCATTTACAAGGAATATCGCCTGTCCCGAGCAGCTTGCAACGCACATTCCGCAGCCTGTGCATTTCTGTTCGGGGTCAATGGCGGGCAGTGCTGTAATGTTGCTGCCGATCTTTATGCAATGCTTCGGACAAGCGTCCTGACAGGGATTGCAGGGGATATTCTGCGTGCATTCAATAACAGGGTGAACGCCTGTGTTATGGGTAACTCCGGGGAAACGTTCAATTTCATCATCGGCAACAAATCCCTTTTTCAGAAGATTTTGCGAGATCTGAACGCCTTCCTCGGTTTCGGTTATCATCTTTCCTCTCATGCCCGGGGCGAACATTCCCTGACGCAGACCGTCAAGTGCGGACTCCTGCTTTGCGACCTCCGCTTCACATTCCTCCTCGGAGATAAAGCCAAGCTTTGCGGCAGCGGCAATTCCCGCAATGCGTCCCTCGATCATTGCGCTGGACGCTTCTTCAATTCCCGAAACATCTCCCGCAGCGTAAATTCCCGAAATGGAGGTTTCGCCGTACTTGTCGACTGTGGGAACAAAGCCTGCCTTTGCGGGATTATCCTCCATTGCACAGCCTGCCATATCCGCAAGCTTTGACATAGGCGAAAGACCGACTGCCAGACAGATAGTATCAACATCAAAGTGCTTTTCCGTTCCGGGAATGACCTGCCAGTTCTTGTCAACCTCACCGATGGTAACGCCTGTAACATACTCATCTCCGTCAGCCTTTACTATTGTGTGTGACAGATAGAAGGGAACACCGCAGCGAGCGACCTTTGCAGCGTGAACGCCGTAACCGCCTACTCTGGGAGCAGCGTCCGCAAGAGCGACAACCTCACAGCCCGCCTGCATAAGCTGAAAGCTTACCACCAGACCAACATTTCCCGAACCAAGCATAAGCACTCTTTTTCCGGGGAGAGTTCCGTGAAGATTCATCATAGTCTGCGCCGCACCCGCTCCGATAACTCCGGGCAGCGTCCAGCCGGGGAATGTTACCATATTTTCGCTTGCACCCGTTGCGATAAGGACTGTATCTCCCTTAACGTGCTCAACGTGGTCATCTATCTTTACAGTAACCTCTTTTTCGGGGAAAAGTCCGATAACGATAGCATTCAGAACCACCTCAACGCCAAGAGAATTTGCTTCTTCAAGCAGTTCCTCACCGATATGAAAGCCTCTTATCTTAGCCTTGTGCTCCTTTGAACCGAAAAATTTATGTATCTGCTTGAAAAGCTGTCCGCCGGGCTTTGCGTTTTCGTCATAAACAACGACCTTCATTCCTCTTTTTGCCGCTTCAATAGCTGCGGACAAGCCTGCGGGGCCTGCGCCCACGATTATCATATCATACCTTTTCATTACCGAGCGCCCCCTTCCGCTTTTTCTCCGACGCCGTACTGCGTCCTGACCTCCATGCCCTCTTCAAGGGGCGTAATGCAGGTGCGCACATTTGGCTGACCGTTTACTATCATAACGCAGTCTGTGCAGCGTCCGATAGCGCAGAAAATTCCTCGGGGCTTGTGCTCCTTTTTGGTGTAGCGGTGAACCATTACTCCCGCATTTTTCAGGGCAATTGCAATAGGCTCACCCTCGCAGCCCTGAAGCTCTTTTCCGTCAAAGGTGAAGGAAACCGTTCTTCCCTTTTCGTAGGTTCCCAGTATAGGGTGTTCTTCGATCCTCATTTTACTTCTCCCTCCAATAATATATTAAACCATTTGAGGTGTTTTCCAGAGATTAAGCTTTGTGCCGATGCCCTTTGCAAGAGCGTTTCGGTAAACTACCGTTCCCCATGCCACATCTTCAACGGGCATACCGCCGATAGAATAGATGATTATCTCATTTTCATCACGGTGAACGGGGATAGTTCCCATGAGAATATCACCCAGATCGTCGATCTTATCCTTGCTCATTTTTCCCTCTGCAATAAGGTCCATAACCCTTACTGCGGGAATGGGAACGGTGTTGTAGGCATCAGGCTTCATTTCTTCTTCCCATGCTTCGTAGAGCATAATATTGTCGGTAACTGTTCTTGCACGGTTAATAACAAAATCATCGTCAAATCTGAGAGCCGCCGTTGAGCTGATAAGTGCGCCCGGCTTTATCCATTCTTCCTTTATGTAGGGATATTCAGCGGGGTCGCCTGTGGGTGTGGAGGTGCTTGCAGAAACAATGTCCGAATCACGAACCGCTTCTTCAATGGTATCAACGGCGTAAACATTTTTAACGCTTGGATATTCGGTCTTAACGTGTTCGATAAACGCCTCAAGCGAAGCCTTTCCTCTGCCCTTTACCTTAATAGTTTCTATCTCGGGACGAACAGCCATTATCGCCGCAAGAGCCGTCTTGCTCATAACGCCGGGACCGATAATTCCGACAACCTTTGAATCCTTCTTGGACAGATGCTTGTAGCCAACTCCCGGAACCGCACCCGTTCTGTACGCCGAAAGGATATTTGCGGACATATACGCAAGAGGTGCGCCTGTGTCCTTATCGTTGAGTGTCAGCATGAGAATTGAACGGGGCAAGCCCTTTTCCTTGTTGGCAACGTTGGAACCGTACCATTTCATTCCCGCCATATCAAACTTTCCGCCCAGATATGCGGGCATTGCCATGAACCTTCTGTCGGGACCGTCAACGGGCATTTCGGGGAAGGGCGATGAAGGCGGGAACATTACCATACAGCCGTGAGAGTTACCGTTTGCGCCGCCCATTCTGTAATTTCCGACCTTCATCAGCTTGAACATTTCCTCCATTGTTTCAATACATCCTGCCATATCCTTTACGCCTGCTGCGATCATGTCTTCCTCATTCAGATAAAGAAAATCAACACTTGGATAACTCATAACAATACTTCCTTTCAGCTTGCATGCGGGAAATAACTCTGCTTTAGTTTGACGTATTTCCCTTTGATGTCATTCATTATATCACCGTCATTTACAGAAATATTGTAAATTTCGGAAGTAAAATGCAACTTTATTGTTAATTACTTGCATATATTCCGCTTTTTACAATAAATAAGCATCATTATGAGCTATAATACAAATATAGATTAAAATAGAGAGGAAGTATTCAAATGATCGAATCCGACAAGCCCTTTTTCAGCGGCAGTCCCGTCAAAGAAAGCAAAGTCCCCGACAGCATTAAGGTACACAGCAAAAGCGAGCTGAAAATAATCCCGGGCAAAAATGAAGCTCCCGTCATTCCCGACGGCACAGAGCCGTACACGGAATTTGAGGAGCGCAGGGAAACAAAAATTGTACCGCCAAAACAAAACTGAACCGTTCAGCGATTCATTAACAAAAAAATTATAATATCCTCTTGAAAAAAGAAGAAAAATCTGATAGAATAAAGCTTAGTGCAAATTTATTCTATGTGGAGGAAATAGCTATGAATTCTTCTTTTCAGAATCTTATCGACCTTGACGATCGTCCCAGAGAATGGTGGGACAAGATCATCTCTCTCGGCTCGGCAATAAAGGATAATCCCAAGGAATATGCGAAAAAGTGCGACGGAAAAATTCTCGCAACACTTTTCTATGAGCCTTCCACCAGAACACAGATGTCCTTCCAGACCGCTATGCTCCGTCTTGGCGGAACGCTTATCGGCTTTGACAATCCCGAAACCTCATCGGTCGCAAAGGGCGAAAATCTCAAGGACACAACAAAAATAGTAAGCTCCTATGCGGACATTATGGTTATGAGAAATCCCCTTGAAGGCTCCGCTAAGGCTGCATCTCTCACCGCCGACTGCCCCATTATCAACGCAGGCGACGGCGGACATCTCCACCCCACTCAGACACTTACCGACCTGCTCACCCTCTCCCGTGAGAAGGGCAGGCTTACGGGACTTACTGTCGGTCTGTGCGGCGATTTGAAGAACGGCAGAACGGTTCATTCTCTCTGCAAAGCACTGTCCCGCTATCCCGACAATAAGTTTGTTTTCATCTCCACCGACGAGCTGGCAATGCCCAATTATGTTAAGGAGATACTTGACAGCAGAAACTGTCCCTACGAGGAAATTCCCTCTCTCGATGACGCTATTGGAAATCTTGACGTTCTGTATATGACAAGAGTTCAGCAGGAGCGTTTCTCCAGCATGGAGGAATATGAGCGTCTGAAAAACGTTTACTGCCTTGACAACGACAAGCTTGCAAAGGCAAAAAGCGACCTTATCGTTCTCCACCCCCTGCCCCGTCTTGACGAAATTCCCGTAAACACCGACCATGACCCGAGAACCAAGTTCTTCGAGCAGGCTAAGTACGGAATGTACGTCAGAATGGCTCTTATCCTCACCATGATAGAGGAAAGCGAGAACCCCGTTCCCCAGCAGATG
>JAEDOB010000193.1 GCA_016302225.1 Oscillospiraceae bacterium
TCGAGATAACGTCCGTTTGAACGCACCTCAAAGTGGAGATGATTTCCGCTGGAATCGCCCGTGCTTCCAACATAGCCGATAAGCTGTCCCTTGACAACATATTCGCCGTAGCCGACAGCCAGACTGCTCTGGTGAGCATAAACGGTAACATTTCCGTCGGGGTGCTGAATTCTGATACAGTTGCCGTAGCCGCCGTTCCAGCCGCTTCCCGTTTCGATGATCTTGCCCTCTTCTGCGGCGTAAATGGGAGTACCGTAGGGTGCGCCGATGTCAATGCCCTTGTGTCCTCTGCCGTCGCCCATATAAGATGTGATCTTTCCGCCGCTTACAGGCCAATAGTAGTCGCCCGAACCGCCTGTGCCCTTGCTTACATATGTAGAAGGCTCAACTGTGCCGACTCTTACGACCTTTGCGGTAGCTTCTTCAATGATCTTAGGCTCGTCGATATTTTCCTCGGAAACCTTAACGCCGTCTGCATAGGTAGCGTAAACGTGGTATTCCATAATACCCGATTTACCCTCGGTATCAACTCTTTCCATACCGACGAACATGGTGTCGTCCTTTACCTGAACCTCGGGGAGATGATAGCCGACCTGGAAGGTTTCCTCCTTGATTATCTCGGGCTGGAGATACTTGACCTCCTGACTGAGCTGAATGATAGTTCCAACATTGCACTTCTTTGTAATGTCGGGGACGATCTCACCGTCACTGGTAGCAACGCACTGTTTAAGCTCGTCCAGAGTCATATCGTTATCTCTTGCGATATTCCAAGGATTGTCACCCAGCTGAACCTCGTAATAAACGGGCTCGCTTACAACTGAATTGAAGATATTGATGTAATAATCGCTGCTGCGGACCTCCTCGGGCTTTACAAAGCTTTCGGTATCATACTCAATATCCTTATTGAATTCAACGTCAACCACATTCTCGTCCGCATACTCGGCTTTCAGGTCCTCAAAGTAAGCCTCCAGCCTGCTGTAATCATCAACGGCACCGATAAACTCGCCGTCAACGGTAACAGAATATGCCCTTACCTTGCCGCTGTTATCCTCCATAGTCTTTGTAGGCTCAATGGAAACAGCCTTTTTCTCCTCCAGCTCTGCGGTGGTCACGGCAGTTGCAAGCTCGGGGAGCTGCTCCTCCAGCTTCTGAGCAAGCTGCTCTCTGCTGATGACCTCGTCCTGAGCGGAAACAGCCTTTACGGCAATAGAAGCGGATTGGTATACGTTTTCATCGACATCGTAATAGGTGATCTTGCTCTGAACCTCCTGCTTAGCCTCCTCCATAATGGAATCGGCGGCAACAAGTCCCAGCTCCTGACCCTTATACTCAACGGCAACAGCGTAATCAACGCTTGTTTCTGCGGAGATAACGGCTGCAAGAGCGCAGACCGAAGCAATGGGCAGACCGTAGTTTACGGCGGTAACAGCAAGCCTTCTCTTAGTTTCCTTGCTTTCTTTGACCTCGTCGGCGAGCATAGAGATAGCCTGACGTGTGCCGACCTCTTTTCTTCTTTTAAGAAAAGCGGTAAACACGGAAACCGTATTTCCCGCAGATGCGCCGATAGCGTTTTTCGGCGATACGAAAACCTCTTTCAGCTTGGGGGCAAGCCTTTTTGCAAGGAAGGCTGCACCTGTCCTTACTGCGCCCACAGCGGTGAGGACTGCGAAATATGCCGTGTCGCTTACGCATTTGCCGACAGCATTTGCGGCTGCAACGGGCTTCGATATATTTTTATTTGACTTAAACGTTTCATTTTCTTTAGACATCTGTTCCGTCCTCATCTGCACAACTCCTTTCGGAAAAGGAACAAAATGATTACAAAGTGGTTACAACAGTTACAATTATAACTCATTTCCCGAAAAAATCAACCACTTTCGCTGATTTGCTTCAATTTGTTCATTCTTTTTGTGCAGTTACACAATTTTCAACAGATATTTTTGTTAATTATGCGCATTGTAATCCAGCATTTCCACCGTATATCCGTCCAGCGCAGAAAGGATAGGCAGCACCGCTTTCCGAGCACCCCGCAGGTCATGGTAAAGATAGTTGCCGCATTCCTCCTCACTGTTTCCGGGAATTTCCCCGTCAAATTCCGAAATAAATTTCATCGAATCCCGAACCAGCTTGATTGCCTTTTCGTGAGGAAGATCTCTTGTCAGCAGATAAAAGCCCGTCATACAGCCCATAGGACCCACATATACCACCTTGTCCGACACGTCGGAATTTCTCGCATAAGTGGCAAACAGGTGCTCAATGGTGTGTGCAGCGGGGCCGTAAAGATACTCTCCGCCGTTGGGCTTTACCATTCTTACGTCATAGGTCACAATATCCCCGTCGATACGTGAGATGTACATACCTACTCCGATCTTTCTGTGGTCAACGCTAAAGCTTGCAATTCTTTCCATTTTTCATCAACCTTTCATCATTCAAATAATGCCAGCATATCATCTCTGATATTTTCGGACAATTCAACCTTTTTCCCGCTGACGGGACTTACAAAGCTTATCTCCCCGCAATGTAGCGCCTGATATGCTATCCGTTCACGGCTCCCGCCATACAGATCGTCCCCCGCAAGAGGGTGCCCCATATGCGCAAAATGCACCCTTATCTGATGCGTCCTGCCCGTTTCGGGAACGACTCTCACCAGCGTGTGCAAACCGGTTCCTTTTATAATAGTATAGACAGTCCTTGCATACTGCCCGTCGGGACGGACACAGCGGCGTATGACCGAACCGTCCTCCCGACCGATAGGCGCATCTATAACGCCGTCCCACTCGAGTGTGCCCTCGACGGCGGCGAAATATACCTTATTAATGTTATTCTGCAAAAGCCGTGCGGCGTGGGCATTTTTAGCAACGGGGACAAGCCCCGAGGTGTCCTTGTCCAGCCTGTATATGGGACGAAATGCCGTACCGGGACAAACAGCGGCAAACAGGTTCTCCAGAGCGTCGTCCCTGTGCCCCTGAGAGGTGTGCACGGGCATATTCACGGGCTTTGCAAATACCATAACATCGTCGTCCTCGTACCTGACGGGAGCAAGTCCCATAAGATGAGGCGAGCTTCTGGGCGGCTTACCCTCCTCGGGCATATACACCGAAAGAACGTCCCCCGAATGGAGGATATTTCCCGTACCTACCGAAACGCCGTTTACCGTCAGACCGTTTTCCGTCCGCTTCAGTCTTGCGGTGCGTCTTGCGGAAAAGCCCCTTAAACGCAGTATTTCTCCCGTTCTCATACCGTCCTCGTCGGGGGAAATAACAAGCTCAATCCTCCTCGACGCCATTTTCATCAGCCTTTTCGGGAATGTTCTCATTTTCCGTCATTTTCAGGCAGACCGCCGCAAAAAGCGTTGCACAATACGGGAAAATGAAAATACTGCTTATAACTATGGCAATTACGGGAATGATCTTGATAAAAACAGCGGCAGTGTCCCGCAGAAGCTGCTTGTTTTCTCTTGTCAGACGGAAACAATGCCTGATGTTTTCAATGCAGCCGTCGTCATGGTTAAGACAGTATATGTAAGGCACAGCGGCAAATCTCAGAAAAAACCCATACACCGCCAGAAAGACTGCAAGAGTTATCACCCACTTGAACACCGCTGCAATGACGTATCCTGTGCCGTCAAGGGGCGAAATAAGCAGATCGCAGATAAAATACACCCCCATGACCGCCGCCATCAGCAGCGTGCAGGGAATATCAGACGCAAGCTTCATCTGCAGCGACCTAAAAAACACCTTAGGCGTCGCATAGCAGGAAAGCAGACATTTCACGTCCTTGCTTTCGTCCCTGACATAATGTATCGTCCACCAGCAGCTGCCGATGTATGCGGGAGCGGAAACCAGATAAGCAAGTATCCCGACCAAAACGGCAATTCCCGCAAAAACAGGGCTTTCGGACAATACATTGCGAAAATCTCCCGAAATAATGCCGTTTCTCAGGAAACAGGCGTACACGGTCAGGAACACTCCAAAGCAAAGCACCATGACCGCCGCATTTATCAGGAAAACCATTATTTCGTCGCCCCAGCAGCCTCTCAGCCTGTCGGCGGCGAGCTTTTTTACAGATTTGATGTCAGCGTTCATAAGCCGTCCCCCATTACTCGGGAATTCGTCCGAGTATTTCAAATGTATTGCCGTTTTGCCACATATTTGCGGTGACCATTATCTCATAGCCGAAGCCCATGCGGCAGTTGAATTCCATAGGCTTCATTTTCGGCAGACCGAAGCAGGAAAGGGTGTTCATGAGTATTCCCGAATGTGTCATAATGCCTGCGTGGGTGATGCCGTTTTTCATCATATCAAGGATAATGGCGTTCATGGCGGAATAGCAGCGCACCATTACCTCCCGCATACTTTCGCCGTTTGGTGCGGGATTGTCCAGACCGCCCTTCAGCCATTTGCGGTAGCTGTCCAGATTTACAAGCTCCTCGGCGGGAAGTCCCTCGAAAACGCCGAAATCCATTTCCCGAAGATCCTCGGCAATGGTAATGTCCGTGTCGGGGAACA
>JAEDOB010000010.1 GCA_016302225.1 Oscillospiraceae bacterium
ATGCTGGTATGGCAGGCGGTAGTTTCCCACGAGATATGGAACGGCTCCGAGTTCGCGTACGAGGACATTGCAAGGCTCATTTCCGATATGGAAGAGCTGATGAAAAAATGAACGCTAACGTAAAAAAGGGTATCCGGCTTTTCATTTATGCGCTGGTCATAATACTTGTGCTGTCTGTCATCGGGGGATACGTATTTGCGGCATTTCTCAAAGGCGAGCAGGTCACGAAAATCGACAAGGCTCTGCTATTTAATGCTTTTTGCAATGCAGTTCAAGAATAATACTTATACCAAAAAATGCGGACCGCTTATGTTGACGGTCCGCATTTTTGATTGATGTTGCGATTTCTGTTGAATAAGGTCGCTGTGCAAAGCTGAAAACCGCATAAAGACGAAGCCCCAAAGCAGCAGTTACCGTAAATTACTTTTTCCGTCTTTTACGGTCTGCGTCAACACCCGCTCTCCAGGTCGCCGATTCGGACAGATGTATGCCCTTTCTCACAGTTGAAACAGCCTCGCTCATAGCATCATACTGAATTGCACAGCCAACCGTATCGCAGCGGTAATCCACCGCAGTGGAGCTTCCTATGCCAATACTTTCCGCAGTTTCGGCAGAATCAATATTTGCTCCCATGAAAACGAACTCCCAGCCGTGCCCTTCCTGCTGTGCGCTTATAAGCTTTTTCACCTTGGCAGCGGTAAAATGTCTGCTGGAATTCTCCATGCCGTCGGTGGTAATGACAAACAGCGTATGCTCGGGGACATCTTCGGGACGGGCGTATCTGTGGATATTACCGATATGCTTCACCGCATCGCCCACAGCGTCCAGAAGTGCAGTGCCGCCGCAGGGACAGTAATCCTTATCCGTCATCTTCCCGATACGCTCAATAGGCACTCTGTCATGCAGAACACGGCTTTCCGTGCTGAACAGAACCGTCGATACCACCGCATCACCCTCCTCTGCCTTCTGCTTTTCGATAAGGCTGTTGAACCCTCCAATGGTGTCGCCTTTAAGGTCAGCCATTGAACCGCTTTCGTCCAGGATAAAAACTATCTCCGTAAAATTCTTTCTCATAAAAGATCCCTCCGTGTGATTTATTGTACCTTTATGATACATCACACAGAGGGATAATTGGTCGCATTTCAAGCGACATTTATGCGCCGATAAGACTTTGGTCAAATGCAAAAAGCGTTTCGTTTATCTCGTAAATATTGTACATTCTGTTTTCGATGAAATACTTTATGATAACATCAAACTTAATGCTGTTTGAAAGGGTGTAGCCCGCTTTTTCAAGCAGCTTTTGAGTTTCGGAAATGTCCAGCTCAAGGGCAACGGCAAGTGCCACAGCCGTCTGCTTTTTGGGCTTGTAGTGCACATCGCTGCGTATCTTTGAAAACAGCCTGCGGTCAATATTTGCCTTTTTGTACACCTGAACATCGGTCATACCCTTTTCGTCTATCAAACGCAAAAGCGCCTGTGAAAAGGACTCGTCCAGCTTGTCAAAATCAACGGGCAAAGCAGCATTGCAGACCTCCTGAGCTGCGAACCTTTTGAAGGGAGCCGACCCAAAGGTGCATCTGTCCGCTTCGTCAGAACGTTCTTCGGCATAATTCTCATCAATATATCTGCGGACATCGTACATAAGCCCTTCGCTGACGGAAACGGCATTTTTATCAAGCACGACCATGGCAATATCCATATCATTCTCCGCCAGAAAATCCGTGATCGCCGAAACCGCCACCTCTAAAGCCTTGTCCTTTGGATAGCCGTAAATCCCCGACGAGATAAGCGGAAATGCCACCGATTCGCACTTATACTCCTTTGCCAGCTGCAATGACTTTTCGTAGCAGGAATAAAGCAGCTCCCTTTCGCCGTTTCCTCCGCCCCGCCATACGGGACCTACCGTGTGGATTATGTATTTGCAGGGCATTTTATAGCCCTTTGTGAGCTTAGCCTGACCTGTTTTGCAGCCGCCGAGGGTCATACATTCCTTCAGAAGTCCCATTCCCGCCGCACGGTGGATAGCTCCGTCAACTCCCCCGCCGCCAAGCAGAGAGCTGTTGGCGGCGTTGACTACTGCGTCCGCCTCGACCTTGGTTATATCATTTTTTATTATTCTGAAAGGCATATTTTTCACTCCTTGCATAAACCGATAAAATCAAATTTTGCATAGCATATCCTAAGGAACTGCCGATTAATTCGACAATTTTACTTTTCTTGCTGCCTGAGTAACGTATCTTGGTGGGTATTTCCCTAACAAGGATATTATACAATTTATTTCCCTTTTTGTCAATAAAAAGCAAATTTGTTTTGTCTGACATAAACTATAAATACGGCAGTTTTGCGATTGATTTTTTTATAAGGGTGTGGTATAATGTAGTAAGCGGTAACCGAGCGGCTATCGAAAAAAATTTTTTACAGCGCACGGTATAGCATTCAATATAGAATATCGGGAGAAATTTTTATGCGAAAAATGATTTTCCTTATTACAGCCTTCACAATGGCATTATCCCTCGTCGGCTGCTCTGCCGAAGAAGCTCCCGTAACATATACATCAATTCCCGCAGCCGAAGCCAAAGCCCTTATGGACAGCGAAACCGACTATATTATCCTTGACGTCCGCACCGAAAATGAATTTGCCGACGGACATATTCCCGGTGCAATCCTTATCCCCGATTACGAAATAGAAGAACGTGCCGAAAAGGAGCTTACCGACAAAAAGCAGCTTATCCTTGTCTACTGCCGCAGCGGGAGAAGAAGCAAAAATGCCGCCGAAAAGCTGGCGGAATTGGGTTACAGCAATGTTAAGGAATTCGGCGGAATAATTGACTGGGGCTATGAAACTGCTGCCGAAACCAATACCGACAAAAGCAAAGGAGCATGATAATGAAACCGTTATTCACAGCCATTCTTGAAACCATAGTATTATTTGTTTCCATAGGACTTGTTTTTCTTGCGGCAAGGCTGTTCGGATATGAAAGCCCGTACAACGATTTCAAGGAAAACTATCCCGACACAGTAATTACCGTAAGCAGTGCTATCGGCGCAGTTCCCGACGGAACAATTTTGACTCCCGAGGAGGCATCCAAAGAGGTCGGGAAATATCTCTTCGGGGCAAAAAGCGATAAGAAAATACCTATGCCCATAGCAAAGCTGCTTTGTGTTGAGATAGGAGAATTTCCCGCAAAGGTCATTCGGCTGTACCTGTTTGTCGATCTTGTGGCAGGACTGCTGTGCCTTCTTTTCGGCATAGGACTTCCCTGTTCGCTGTACCGTCATCTCGACCCCGCAGCCGCTATTGACGATGCCCTCATTAACAGAAATTTCGTCTATGTAAACGAAGAGGGAAAGTCTATGGGCTATGTGGGACAAGACCGTGCCGATACGGTCAACCTGATCGTAGCGTTTCTGATGCTTGGCGTTTCCTGCATATGGTGCCTTTTCCTGCCGCTGTTTATCCTTACAAATCTTGCCGCAGGAATTCTTATGGCACTGCTTCGGATTCTGGGGATAACCATGTCCGATTCCGCCGCAAAGACGGAGAGAAAGCTTGCCGCAGGAAAATCGGGAAAGGATACATACAGAATAATCGCAGACAGCGGCTTATTTATGGTCGCAGGGGACAAGCACCCCAACCGCACTCTTTATTTCAGGCAATACTGGAATGCAGTCATAGCACAGCGGATAATGGAGCGTGACGGAGAAATAAAACCCTTCACCCCCGACGATGCAAGAGATACCATACAATACGGCGACGAAAACGAGCACGATCGGTATGAAACCAGCCGCCGCATAAACAGGTCAAAGCTAATGACATCTCCCTCCGCAAAAGCAGCCGCAGCCCGTCTGGAAAACGATGTAAAGACCATGAACTACACCTATTCCCGTGTCCGCAGGGGTTCGCATATCTGCGAATATATAGTAATGTTCAACAACAGCGATAAGTATATGCTTTTCCGCATACCGCTGAATGCTTCTCTCATGAATGCGGTAATGCGCTATGATGCGTCAGACCAGGTTTTCGACGTCCGCGAGTGGAATGTTTGGGCAAGATCCAGCGAGGAATCCAAGCTTGAATTTATGAAGGGAAGATCGGGCTGGGTTGACCCTCCCCCGGGTGAAGAAGTCCGTGAAGGCGATACTCAGCCGCTGTGACATTTACGATTATGCCGCCACTTCACGGACAACGAAGTTTGAACTGTCATGGCGTTTGCTATATTTTCCCCCAAAAAAATTCACGGAGGTCATATAAATGGATATAAAGAAAAAAATTCAGCACGGAAAGACCTATCTCGGCATAGAATTCGGTTCTACCAGAATTAAAGCAGTCCTTATCGACGACACCTTTGCTCCCATTGCATCGGGCAGCCACGATTGGGAAAACCGCTATGAAAACGGCATTTGGACATATTCCCTTGACGACATAATAGGCGGTTTGCAGGACTGCTATGCAAGGCTTTCCGCAGATGTCAAGAGCAAGTTCGGCATTGTTCCCGAAACCTACGGCGCAATGGGCATTTCGGGCATGATGCACGGATATATGGCATTTGATAAGGACGACAATCTTCTCGTCCCGTTCAGAACATGGAGAAACACCATGACCGATCGGGCAGCTGCCGAGCTTTCCGAGCTGTTCAAGTTCAATATCCCCCAAAGATGGAGCATTGCACATCTCTATCAGGCTATCCTCAACAAGGAGGAGCATGTCCCGAAAATTGCACATATAAACACTCTTGCGGGATATATCCACTATCGGCTGACGGGCGACAGAAGCGTCGGCGTTGGCGAAGCTTCGGGCATTTTCCCCATTGACAAGGGACAGTATAACAAGGAATATATCGAAAAGCTTACCCCCGTTCTAAAGGAAAAGGGCTTTGACAGGGATATAACCGAGATGCTCCCCGCCGTTCTCACAGCAGGTCAGGCAGATGCGTTTCTGACCTATGAAGGCGCAAGGCTGCTTGACCCCACAGGCACTCTAAAACCCGGCGTGAAGCTTTGTCCTCCCGAGGGTGACGCAGGCACGGGAATGGTCGCCACAAACAGTGTCCTCCCCGAAACGGGAAATGTTTCGGCAGGCACATCAATTTTTGCAATGCTTGTTCTGGAAAAACCTATGTCGGGATATTACCCCGAAATAGACGTTGTTACCACTCCCGACGGTTCTCCCGTTGCCATGGTGCACTGCAACAACTGCTGCTCCGAGCTTGACGCCTGGGTGAATATGTTCGGCGAATTTGCGGCACTTAGCGGAAATCCCATGGACAAATCCGCACTTTACGAAACTCTTTATAAAAATGCGCTGAACGGTGCTCCCGACTGCGGAGGAACGGTGGCATACAACTTCCTTTCAGGCGAACCCGTCGCAGGTGCGGAAAACGGCAGACCTATGTATTTCAGGACACCCGACGGAAGCTTTAACCTTGCAAACTTCTTCCGTGCCCAGCTTTATTCTTCAATGGCTGCTCTGAAATTGGGAATGGATATTCTTTTTGAGAATGAAAAGGTGTCCGTCAAAAAGATAACGGGTCACGGCGGACTTTTCAAGGTCGAGGGCGTTGCACAGCAGTTTTTGGCGGACGGGCTTAACAGTGCCGTTTCCGTTATGAAAACAGCGGGAGAAGGCGGCGCATGGGGCATGGCGGTGCTTGCCGCATATGCTGCATTCGGTAACGGAAAAACACTTCCCGAGTTCCTTGAAACGGACGTGTTCGCTTCTATGGAATCCACAACGGTTTCGCCCGATAAAGAGGGTTCTGCGGGATTTGCCAAATTTATCGAAAACTATAAGAACGGTCTGTCTGCCGAATATGCAGCTGCAAAATAACTGAAAGGAACATTACAATGCTTGAAAAATTAAAGCAGGAAGTTCTGGAGGCAAATCTCCTTCTTCCCAAATACGGTCTTATTACATTTACATGGGGAAATGTTTCGGGTATCGACAGAGAAAGCGGCATGATGGTTATAAAGCCGTCGGGCGTTCCCTATGACGGTATGACTGCCGAGGATATGGTAGTTGTGGAGCTGGCTACGGGAAAGGTGGCAGAGGGAAATTGGAAGCCTTCCAGCGACACTCCCACGCATCTTGAATTGTACCGTGCATTCCCCGAAATAGGCGGAATAGTGCACACTCACAGCCGCTGGGCAACATCATTTGCTCAGGCGGGAATGGGTATCATTCCCATGGGAACAACTCAGGGCGACTATTTTTACGGCGAAATTCCCTGCACAAGGGCAATGACTCCCGAAGAGATCTCGGGCGAATACGAAAAGGAAACGGGCACAGTCATTATCGAAGCATTCAAGGGCATTGACCCGCTCTCCATACCCGCTGTTCTGGTAAAAAGCCACGGTCCCTTCACCTGGGGCAAGGACGCTCACGAGGCTGTACACAATTCCGTTGTGCTTGAAGAGGTGGCATTTATGAACTATCACGCCATGTCGCTGAATCCTTCTGCGGGACGTATGCAGCAGGAGCTTCTTGACAAGCACTATCTCAGAAAGCACGGAAAAAATGCTTATTACGGACAGGGCTGAATTATAAAGAATAAATTTCCCCCATTTTGCAGATACTATCAGCAACTATCTGCAAAACGGGGGAATTTTTTATGCCGTCTATCTGGCAAAATGATAATGAAATGCCCGAATTTCCGCAGCTTTCAAACCATGCCGAAGCCGATGTGTTAATAATCGGCGGAGGTCTTGCGGGAATACTTGCCGCCTATTTTCTGAGAAGCGAGGGTCTGGACTGCGTAGTCTGCGAGGGCGGACGGATATGCGGCGGCGTTACGGGACTTACCACCGCAAAAATAACCGCACAGCATCGCCTTATTTACAGCCGCATCGCCGAAGAATTTGACGTAAAAACGGCGGGAAAATATCTGTCCGCAAATCTGATTGCGCTGGACAAATACCGCAGCTTCTGCAAGGGCATCGACTGCGATTTTGAGGAAAAGGACAGCTTTATCTATTCCCAAAGCAGCCGAATAAAATTGGAAAACGAGCTGCGTATTCTTGACAAGCTGGATTATCCCGCCGAATTTGCAAGGGAGCTGCCGCTGCCCTTTAGGACGGTGGGGGCGGTGAAATTTCCGTCGCAGGCGCAGTTTCACCCGCTGAAATTTGCCGCCGCCATTGCACAAGGTCTGCGAATTTACGAGAACACATTTATCCGACGTGTTAAGGGACACACCGCATACTCCGACAAGGGCAGCGTAAAGGCAAGATATATCATCTGTGCCACGCATTTCCCCATTATCAACCGTTACGGCGGATATTTTCTGAAGCTTTATCAGAGCCGTTCTTCTGTAATGGCTTTGGAAAATGCCGCCGATTATAACGGTATGTATGCCGATGAAAACGAGTCGGGACTGTCCTTCCGAAACAGCGGGAAATATCTTCTTCTGGGCGGCGGCGGACATAGGACAGGCAAAAAAAGCTGCGGCTTTTCCGAGCTTTCGGAGTTTGCAAAAAAGCATTATCCGAACGCAAAAACCGCAGCAAAATGGGCAGCCCAGGACTGCATGACCTTGGACGGAATCCCCTATATCGGGAAATATTCGCCCCTTTCGGAAAATCTCTACGTCAGCACAGGCTACGGAAAATGGGGAATGACCTCTGCAATGATCTCCGCAATGCTGCTGACGGACATTATTACGGGGCAGGAAAACGAGTTCTCCGAGATTTTATCCCCCAACCGAACTATCCTTCGAAAGCAGCTTTTCGTAAACGCCGCAGAAGCCGTTTGCAATCTCATTACACCCACCGTCCCCCGCTGTCCTCATATGGGCTGTGCGCTGAAACGAAACGCCGAGGAAAACAGCTGGGACTGTCCCTGTCACGGCTCCCGCTTTGACAAAAACGGTAAGCTCAGGGACAATCCCGCTATGAAGGACGCTAATATTTAACGTGTCACGCCATATTTCCGATAAAAATCCTCAATATCCGCTTGGGAACGCACCAGCTCCGCAAAATGCAGCTTTTTATCGGCGGGGCTGTAAAACCCGATGGTTTTCTCCCCCGTGCAGATGCTTGATTCCACTTTGATGTCTGCGGCGGTGAAGCCTTGGGGAATGGGAATGGTTTTCCTGATTTTCATATCTGTTCTCCGTTCATCTGCGAAAAATTTTGTCCGCCGCCGCCTTTGCTTCCGAAATAATATCCTCCGAAGAGATTCCCGGCAGCGTGTAAACACCGTTTTCGTAGAGAATTTTACCGTTTATCATGGTCATTACAATGTTTGACGGATTGCCGCTGTAAACAAGATTTTTCGGGATATTATTTTCGGGCAGCATATTTGGCGAATCAAGGTCTATGACCGCAATATCCGCAGCCATTCCCGCTTCAAGGGACAGTCCGTTCAGCCCCATGACCTCGCCGCCGCCCGATACAGCCGCATACAAAATATCCTCCGCCGAACCCGCAGAAGCGTCCCCTTCATCAAGCTTCGGCAGCACCGCCGCAAGGTACATTTCACGGAACATATCAAGGGCGTTGTTGCTGGCAGGACCGTCCGTTCCGATACCGCAGCGGACAGTCCGCAGAAGCCGTGAAATTGGCGCAATACCGCTGGCAAGCTTTGCATTTGAGGACGGATTTATGACCGCCGAAACCTTCCGCTTTTTCATAATTTCCAAGTCCTCGTCGGTAACATGGACGCTGTGGAAAAATCCCCCGCCGTGTTCGAGAAGTCCAAGCTTTTCAAAGTACGCAGGCGGCGTCAGACCGTGCCGTCCGATACATTCGGAAACCTCCTTTTCCGTTTCCGAGCAATGGGTGAAAACGGGTGCGGAATATTTCTCGGACAGCCTTGCGATACCCTCCAAAATCTTCTCGGAAGTGGTATATTCCGCATGAAATCCCAGCTTGTAGGAGATAAGCTCCGAATGCCCGTTGAAACGCAGATAAAAGTCCTCCAGCAGCTCGGGGGAATCCTTAAAATCGTTGACCGTTCCGCACATAACAAGGCGCATGCCCGTTTCCTCCGCTGCTTTTGCCATTGCATCGGGTTCAACGTACATATCAAAGCAGGCGGTTATGCCGTTTCGGAGATATTCCAGAAAAGCCAGCCGTGCAAATTTGCGGATATACTCCCCGTCAAGCCGTGCCTCCATGGGAAAGACCTGCTCCGTCAGCCATTTGTCAAGGGGCATATCGTCCGCATAGGAACGCAGAAAGGTCATTGCAGAGTGGGTGTGAGCGTTCTTGAACCCTGGTATTATAAGTCCCTTGCCATGTAAGTCTATCGTCCTTTCGGGGATATTTTCCGAGGGGAATTCCCCGCTGACGGTGATAACTCCGCCGTCCGTTTCAAGTACGCCCTTTTGGACGGTAAAGCCGTTTTCCGAATGCTTTAAAAGCCGTGCATTTGTAAATCTTATCATAGAAACACCGTCCCCCTGTAAGCAATTATAGTTTACATATCTCCTCAATAGACCGCTTAACAAGTGCCGTAAACAGGGGCGCAACTCTGTCAGCCGTTTCCTGCACCTCCCGATGGGAAAGGGGCGTTTCCGTCAGACCGCAGGCAAGGTTGGAAATGCAGGAGATACCGCACACTCTGAATCCACAGTGACGGGCAGCCACCGCTTCACAGGCAGTGCTCATACCGAGAGCGTCCGCACCTAAAATGCGAGCCATTCTCACCTCGGCGGGCGTTTCAAAGTTAGGTCCCGTAAGCTGGCAGTAAACGCCCTGTTTCAGGGGAATATCCAGCTTTTCCGCCGTTTCGGAGATGACATTTCTCAGCTGTTTATCGTAAATTTCGGACATATCGGGGAATCTTGTCCCCAGCTGACGGACATTTCCGCCAATAAGGGGCGACGGCACAAAGTTCATTATCTGGTCGGTGATAAGCATAAAATCTCCCGCCGAAAAGGTCGGGTCAGCCCCTCCCGCCGCATTGGTCAGAAAGAGGAAATCCGCCCCAAGCAGCCGCATTACACGGACAGGCATTACCACGTCCTCCATGGAATAGCCCTCATAATAATGAACACGTCCCTGCATCAGCACAACAGGCGCACCGCCGCAGTAGCCGAAGATAAACTGCCCCTTATGTCCTTCTACTGTGGACACAGGCATACCTTCTATATCACGGTAGGGTATCTCTGCAACAATGTCGATCTCGCTGCCAAATCCCCCCAGACCCGAGCCGAGGATAAGCGCAAGCTTTGGCTTAAAATCCTTCTGTCCGTCAGGCAGCAGCCGCCTGACCGCCTCCGCAGCCTTTACTATTCTTTCGTAAACCTTATCGGGTGTATTCATATGAACACCGTCCTTTCACCTATATTATACCGCTTTTTGCGGGATATTTCAAGCTTTGTCAGCACCTTTTTTCCATAAGCTCGTTCAGTAATCCCGCAAAATCCTCCTTGCCCCGAAGCGCAGCTATCCACCTTTCGGGAATGGAATCATATCCGAACGCAATCCCCGCAAGACCGCCCAGAATGCAGGCGGTGGTGTCCGTGTCATTTCCCAGAGAAACTGCACTTTTCACAGCGTCCTCGTAACAGTCGGCTTCACGCATTATCATAAAAACGCTTCTCAGACTGTCAATGACATATCCGCCGCCGTTTCCCTCCCAGATGTCGGGCTCGTCGGGCTGAATGCGGAACTCAAATTCATCAAGATATTCGGGCATATCCGCATAAATTTCTCGGATATTTTCCACCGAATGGGACAATGCGGCGTTGAAATCCATGCCTTCAAGCAACCGCCGTGCAACCAGACAATAAAGCGCACAGCAGACCTGATTTGTGATATGTCCGTGAGTTATCAGACATTGCCTGTGAGCGTCGTTTACAAGCTCCTCGTCCGTTCCCGTATGCCATAGCGCAAGGGGCAGAACACGCATAAGTGCGCCGTTTCCCTTGCCCTCGGGACAGATATTTCCGCACTTTTCGGGGGACATTCCTCCCCTGAGAGCATTCAAAGCCTCCGCCGTCTGATTTCCCACATCGAAAACGTAATTATCCACCGCCCAAAGCCCCGCATCATACCATGCAAGCAGCTTTCCCGAAAAATTGGTCAGTGAGAAACGTCCCTTTTCCAGCAGGCTGTCCAGCAGACAAAGTGCCTGTGCGCCGTCGTCCGACCAAGTACCCGGCTTTACGCCCGAATGTGCCCTTGAAAATCCCGCAGGCGGGTTCATTTCGATAAGGTCATATCCGGGTATCTGACTTGAATGATGAAATTCGTAAGGAACGCCCAGCGCATCTCCCACCAAAAGCCCGTACAAACCGCCTTTTATCCTGTTTTTATCCATCTTTTCCGACACTCCTGTCAAAATTTATTCCCGCCTTTTTCGCCTGACTGCATAAGTCCTTTGTCTGCAATTTGTAACGAACGCCGTCCTTTACAAAATATGTTCCGCACTGACGAAACTCAAAGCTGACATTTTTCCGAATACACTGCTCCCGAATGTCCAGCACCCAATCATAATAAAGCGGACGTGCGTCCCTGTCCGACTCGCCGCCGACAACCACCAGCTCAACATCATCAAGATATTTTTCCAAATCCACCGCTTCAATAAGGGGCTGAGCGGTTATGCACTTATGCTTGATGGGCAAGTCCTTGAAAACCGAAAGCTTTCTGTCCGCATTTTTCTGATTTTCTATGGTACAGCAGACCACAACATTTTGGTAACCATCCCCCCAATCGTCGGGGATACAGTCTGTAAACCGTTCAATGCGCTTGGTGAGAAACAGAAAGGTCAAGTCGGGACGGTCCTTCATCATTTTCCAGCATTCGCCCCGCCATTCGTCCGCATCTTCGATAAGAAAATCGGTGGAAAAGCAGGTGTAAACTATCCCCGATTTTACCTTATAGCTGCCGTTTTTCAGCCGTTCGACAGGCTTGGAAAAATCCTTTGTCCGAACAATTTGGCTTGTGTCAACATTCCGCTTGAAATCGCCCTTGTGGATATAGCAGTGCAGACAGCCCTCGCTGCATTTTCTGCACCCCCGCCACGGATTCCACATTGCCACATTTGTCACCCCATTTATTATGAAAACTATTTCTGATAGTAATTTTATGCTGCCTTAGTTAAGTATTCTAGTGTGTCCTTCCCCCGCCTTCGGCGGGGGAAGGACAGTTACAGATTTCTTAAAAAATCGGCGGCACATCACCTGCACCGCCGACCGTTAAGCATTATGTATACCGACCGAAAGATCAAACCTTGTAGATCTCGCCCTCAAGACCGTTGAAAGCAGAAATAGCGTTGGACTCGTCGGTGTCAATGTGCATAGCTCTTGCAAACTTGTCGGAAACACGGCAAACTACATCACCGAGGATAGCACTTCTGCCGTTGGTGTCAACCTTAACGTAAACAACGTCCTTATCCTTAACGCCCAGCTCTTCGGCATCGGCGGGGGTCAGGTGGATATGTCTTTTTGCAATAATAACGCCCTCGGACATCTCAACCTCGCCGCAGGGACCAACCAGCTTGCATGCACCCGAGCCTGCAACGTCGCCGCTCTCTCTGACAGGAGCCTTAATGCCTACGGTACGAGCATCGGTAGCGGACAGCTCAACCTGATTTGCACTTCTGAAGGGACCGAGAATGGAAACATTCTTCAGAGTATTTTTCTCGCCTACAACGTCAACTCTCTCCTCACAAGCGAACTGACCGGGCTGAGAAAGATCCTTCTTCTTGGTCAGCTCCTTGCCTGCGCCAAAAAGAACCTCAAATGCTTCCTTGGTAACATGAACGTGTCTTGCGGAGGTTTCCACAATAAATTTCTGTGACATAATAACTATCTCCTAACCATTAAACTTTCGGGAAAATATCCCACTGATTCTATTATACTACTGTTTTCCGCCCTTGTCAATCGTCATTTTTCGATTTTTGCAAATGTCTATATTTGTAAATTTATCATTGCCATTGTAAATAAAACGTTAAATAATTCGCCCTACTTGACAAATAGGCATTGCAATGCTATAATGACAATATAAAATCCTTATCAAGAGTGGCGGAGGAACAGGTCCTGCGAAGCCCGGCAACCATCGCAAGCAGTTGCGGAAAGGTGCCAAGTCCTGCGGATTGCGGCAATGCCGTATTTCCGAGAGATGAGGAAAGCCAATGCTTTCTGACAGGTTTCCGCACTCGATATAAATCGGGTGCTTTTTTTGTCATTCTAAAAAAATTTTAGGAGGTATAAAAATGTCCAAACATCTATTTACATCAGAATCCGTAACCGAAGGTCACCCCGATAAAATATGCGACCAGATCTCGGACGCTGTTCTCGACGCAATGCTGGCAAATGACCCTCAGTCAAGAGTTGCCTGCGAAACCTGCTGCACGACCGGCATGGTTCTCTGCATGGGCGAAATTTCCACAGAATGCTACGTTGACATTCCCAAGATAGTTCGTCAGGTAGTGGTAGACATCGGCTACGACAGAGCAAAATTCGGCTTTGACGGACACACCTGCTCGGTCATCACATCTATCGACGAGCAGTCCGCAGACATTGCCATGGGCGTTGACGAAGCGCTTGAACATAAGGACGGTGAGTCTGCCGATTCCAATATGACGGGTGCAGGCGACCAGGGTATGATGTTCGGCTTTGCCTGCGACGAAACCCCCGAGCTGATGCCGCTGCCCATCTCTCTTGCTCATAAGCTGGCAAAGAAGCTCAGCGAGGTAAGAAAGACAGGCGTTCTCCCCTATCTTCGTCCCGACGGAAAAACTCAGGTCACTGTTGAATATGATGATGACCGTCCCGTTCGTGTTGATACGGTAGTTGTTTCCTCACAGCACGCCGCCGAGGTTTCCCTCGAAAAGATAAGAGCGGACATTATCGAAAAGGTAATAAAGGCGGTCATTCCCGCAGAGCTGCTTGTTGATACAAAGTATTTCGTAAACCCCACAGGACGCTTTGTTATCGGCGGTCCTCAGGGCGACAGCGGTCTTACGGGACGAAAGATAATCGTTGACACCTACGGCGGATATTCCCGTCACGGCGGCGGAGCATTCAGCGGAAAGGACCCCACAAAGGTTGACCGTTCTGCTGCCTATGCCGCAAGATATGTTGCCAAGAATATCGTTGCTGCGGGACTTGCGAGAAAGTGCGAGGTACAGCTTGCATATGCCATCGGCGTTGCAAAGCCTGTTTCAATAATGGTTGACAGCTTCGGCACGGGAACGGTTCCCGATGAAAAGCTTGCCGCAGCCGTTGAAAAGGTATTCGATCTGCGCCCCGCCGCTATCATCGAAGCCCTTGACCTGAGAAAGCCCCAGTACAGACAGCTTGCGGCTTACGGTCATATGGGACGTGAGGATCTGGGCGTTGCATGGGAAAAGACGGATAAGGTCGATGCGCTTAAAGCGGCTGTTATCTGATAATTTCCGAAAATACCAAACAATGGGCGTTCCCCCGTTTACAGCGAGGGACCGCCCATTTTCTGTAATTTCCGAGGTCAATAGCCCACAGCCGAAACTCCGTAGGCAGCCTCCGAAGCAGTAAAGCCTTCATACTCCAGCTGCTCTATCAGATCCTGCTTTGAGAATGACATAAAGTCAAGATATTCCGCTGCTTTTTTGGCAGCCTGTTCCTTCCAGTCCGCACCGCAGTGGTCTGCGCCGTAGACCGCTTCTTCATTGGTAAAGCCCTCATATTCCAGCTGCTCTATCAGACCCTTGCGGGAAAATGCCGTGAAATCCAGATAGCTTTGTGCCTTCTTCACAGCATTCGACTGACCCATTGACGCAGAACCGCCCGAGCTGCCCGCCGACGAAGCCTTCTCCACCGCATCTACGCCATAGACCGCCTCCGAATGAGTGAAGCCCTCATATTCAAGCTGCTCTATAAGACCGTCCCTTGAAAATGACGTAAAATCAAGATAATCCGCAGCTTTTTGGGCAGCCTGTGCGTTCCAGTCCGCACCGCACTTATCAACTCCGTAAACCGCTTCATCATGAGAAAATCCCTCATATTCCAGCTGTTCTATAAGCCCTTTACGGGAAAATGCCATAAAATCAAGGTAGCTGAGTGCCTTCCTTACGGCATTTTTCTGACCGATGGTTTCCGTCGGTTTGGCAGCCTCGGTGACCTTTTCCGCAGTGGTCGCTTTTGTGGTTTCCGGGGCAGAGGTTTCAGTAACACTCTCAGCAGATGTGGTCGTTTCTGCGGCAGATGTTTCCGTTTCGGACGCTTCCGTTACGCTCTCGGCAGCAGCGGTTTCCGAGGAGATGGTCTGCTCTGTGCCCTCCGGCTGAGAGGCGGTCTGCGTGTCAGTCCCGCAGGCGGATAATAAAAGAACGGCAGCAAGGCTTGCGATAAGTATTTTGTGTTTCATTTAATATTCCTCCATCATAGCATATGTACTGATAATTGTAGATATATTAACTATAAATTATCGCTATAAACAAATTATAGCACAAACCGTCTTGTTTGTCAATTACCCGAATGTCCCATATATTACACATTGGGAGAAAAATTGCATATTTCTTCCAAAAAGCATTTTTATTCCCGCTATTGACATTTGTAATTTTCTATGCTAAAATATCTAACAGAGATAGCTAACTAATTTAGCTAAATACGGGAGATGATTTTTTGGAAAACAACAAGCTGACCGAATTTATGGACGTAATGGCAAAGGCATACTACAATAAGTCCATATTCTTCCTGAGCGACTTTTATCAGAGCGAAACGAGGATAATTTTCCTTCTGCTAAAAAGCGGCGGCGAAAGCACTCCCGGGGATATTTCCGCCGAGCTGGGCTTTTCCACCGCGCACACAGCCTCCCTGCTGCGTTCCCTTGAACATAAAAAGTACATAGACCGCCTGCCCGCCGCAAAGGACAAGCGGCGTGTAATTGTCACCCTGACCGACGAAGGGAAGGCGTTTGCCGATGAAAAATACAGCGAACTGGTAACTTTTTTCCAAAAGCTGTTGGACGCATTCGGCGAAAAGGACCTGAACGAGCTTATCCGTCTTATCGGCAGGATTTCCGAAATAACCGAGGATATTTCCAAATAAAAAGGAGCGTTTTTCAGATGAATATGCAGGATTTCTACGAGGGAAAAGCCTTCGATTGCCACGAATTTTTCGGCGCACATATCTGTGACGGAGGCACGGTTTTCCGTACATATGCCCCCAACGCAAAGGGTGCTGCCGTTGTGGGCGAATTCAGCGGCTGGGAACCCTTATATATGAACAAGGAGGGCACAGGCGGCGTTTACAGCCTTTTTGTCCCCGGTGCAAAAGCGGGACAGATGTACAAATACCGCATCTTCACAAACAGCGGTTACTGCGACCACTGCGACCCATACGGCTTCGGAATGGAGCTGCGTCCCAACTGGGCATCTATTATCGTGGATATGCACAGATACCGATTTTCCGATGAAAAATGGATGAAGGAAAGGGACAAGAACTACAACCGTCCCATGAATATTTACGAGGTGCATCTGGGCTCATGGATGACCGACCCGGACAATGAAAACGGTTGGTACACCTATGAAAAGATAGCCCCCAAGCTTATTGATTACGTAAGATCGCACGGCTTTACCCATATTGAAATAATGCCCATCAGCGAGCACCCCGCCGACGAGTCATGGGGCTATCAGAACACGGGATTTTTCGCCCCCACCTCCCGCTACGGCACAGCGGACGGTCTGAAAACTCTGGTAAACTGCTGTCATTTGGCGGGAATTGGCGTTATAATGGACTTTGTTCCCGTGCATTTCGCTGTTGACGGATATGGTCTTGCTATGTATGACGGCACGGCACTTTACGAATATCCCAACTCGGACGTTACCAATTCCGAATGGGGGACGAACAATTTTATCCATTCAAGGCGTGAGGTCTGCTGTTTTCTGCAATCCGCCGCAAACTACTGGCTTACGGAATATCACTTTGACGGCATACGCATGGACGCTATCAGCCGTGCTATCTACTGGCAGGGCGACCCCGCAAGAGGCGTCAACGGGAACGCTGTGGATTTCCTGAAAAATATGAATTCGGGACTCCGCCGCCTGCACCCCACCGCCATGCTTATTGCCGAGGATTCCACAAACTATTTGAAGGTGACAGCCCCCGTTGAATACGGCGGTCTGGGCTTTGACTACAAGTGGGATTTAGGCTGGATGAATGATACTCTTGACTACTTCCGCACCCCTCCCGCCGAACGTCCGCAGCACTATCACAAGCTGACCTTTTCCATGGCGTACTTTTACAATGAGCTGTATCTCCTGCCCTTCTCCCACGATGAAAATGTCCACGGGAAAGCCACTATCATTCAGAAAATGTGGGGCGATTATGAGCAGAAATTCCCGCAGGCAAGGGCACTTTATATGTATATGGCAGCTCACCCGGGCAAAACGCTGAACTTTATGGGCGGCGAATTTGCGCAGTTCCGTGAATGGGACGAAAAGCGTGAACAGGACTGGGAGCTGATGAAATATCCCCTCCACGACTCCTTCCAAAAGTATTTCACAAGGCTTTTAAAGCTTTGCGAAAAACACCCCGCTCTTTACGCCGAGGACTACAATTCCGAATCCTTCAAATGGCTGGAGGTGGACGCTGCCGAGGAGTGCGTTTACATCTTCCGCAGGACAAGCGGGGACAGCACCGTTGTGGCTGCCTTCAATTTCAGCGACAAGCCGCATACGGCATACGCCTTCGATTACGGCAATGCCGACAAGGGCACCGTCAAGCTGCGTGAGATACTTAACAGCGACTGGCAGGAATTCAGCGGAAATACTCCAAAGCCCCATAACGCCGCCGTTATCACATCGGAAATCTCCGACGGGAAAAATATCCTCAAAGCTGACCTTCCGCCCTTTTCGGGGAGAATGTTTGAGGTAATAGGATAGTAATGCGCTGCTGCGGTCTGGTCGGACTGCGGCAGCTTTTTCATCATTATGTATTGCAGATAAAGCGATTTTATCTGCCAATTTGTATCAAAATCCAAGAATTGCATATCCAATTGACAATCAGGTAAAAATATGCTATAATAACGTGATAAATTAAACAAAAAATGAGCGGAGGAAAATCGCCGTGGAAAACAATACAGCCGTAGATGTGACCAAAATAATGTCGGAAATAAGGCAGAAAATAAAGGACGAAGGGCTTACCCCGTCAATGCTGTCCTTTGAGGAGATACCCATGGACAAGCCCTCCTCTGAATTGGATATTGACTATAACCCCTATATACTGAAGCAAAGTGCGGAGCTTCTGTGCAGCCAAAATCAGCTCACTCCCAACAAGCCCATTGAAGGAAATCCCATTGTCCGCATGATAAAAAAGGTCATCAGAAAGCTTACTCAATTTTATGTGGTGCCCATAGTTATGGAACAAAACACCCTGAATTTCCATTATGCCAATGCAGTTTCACAGCTTTACTGCTTTACGCAGGAATCGGAAAAGCTGAACATAAGACTTTCCGAGCTGGAGCGCCAACATATTTTGGACGAAAAGCGTATAGCCGAGCTTGAAAGCAGACTTCGGGAGCTTGAAAAAAGCGGAGGAAAAGGGGTATGAAAATAATTCAGCTGCTGCCTACCCTCGGCTTTGGCGATGCCATTGGAAATGACGCTCTCGCTTTGGCAAACGCTATAAGAGAATTCGGCTATGACACGGAGATAATCGCAGAAGCCGTTGATGCCCGCCACCCCAAGGGAACCGCCAAGGACCTCTGCTCAGGCTATCCCAAAATCGACCCCGACGACATTATTCTTTACCATATGTCAACGGGAACAAGGCTAAACTATGAGCTGGAAAAGCTGAACGGCAGAAAAATGCTTATCTACCATAACATCACCCCGCCGCACTTTTTCAATGACTACAATCCCTCTGCCGCCGTCAACGCTCAGACGGGGCTTAACGGCTTGAAGCATCTGGCAGGCAAGGTGGAATATTGTATGGC
>JAEDOB010000194.1 GCA_016302225.1 Oscillospiraceae bacterium
CATGGAATACAAAACTCAAATGGAAGCCGCAAAAAAAGGAATTATCACACCACAGATGAAAGCCGTTGCGGAAAAGGAAGGCTTATCTCCCGAGGAAATAATGGAGAGAGTAGCCGTGGGAACGGTGGCTATCCCCGCAAATATCCGTCACACCTCACTGTCCCCCGAGGGTATCGGTCAGGGTCTGCGGACAAAAATCAACGTAAATCTGGGAATTTCGGGCGACTGCAAGAACTATGACACCGAGCTTGAAAAGGTAAAAATGGCAATAAAATTCGGCTGTGAAGCCATAATGGACCTGTCCAACTACGGCAAGACCAACACCTTCCGCCGTCAGCTCATAGATATGTCCCCCGCAATGATCGGAACTGTCCCCATGTACGATGCCATCGGCTATCTGGAAAAGGATCTCCTTGACATTACCGCCGAGGATTTTCTGAAGGTGGTAAGGGCGCATGCCGAGGAAGGCGTTGACTTTATGACCATTCATGCGGGCATAAACAAGCGTGCGGTGGAGTGCTTCAAGCGGGACAAGCGTCTGACAAATATTGTGTCAAGGGGCGGTTCGCTGCTGTTTGCGTGGATGGAAATGACGGGCAATGAAAACCCGTTTTATGAGCATTATGATGAAGTGCTGGATATTCTCCGTGAGTATGATGTTACTATCAGTCTGGGAGATGCGCTTCGTCCCGGTTCCATCGATGACAGCACCGATGCGGGACAGGTAAGCGAGCTTATTGAGCTGGGTGCGCTGACAAAGCGTGCCTGGGAACGTGATGTTCAGGTCATGGTGGAGGGTCCCGGGCATATGGCAATGAACGAGATCGCCGCAAATATGACCCTGCAAAAGCGTATCTGTCACAATGCGCCTTTCTACGTTCTCGGACCTTTGGTTACGGATATTGCCCCGGGGTATGACCACATAACCTCGGCGATCGGCGGAGCTATCGCAGCGGCAAACGGTGCGGATTTTCTCTGCTATGTCACCCCCGCAGAGCATCTCCGTCTGCCCGATATTGACGATGTTCGCGAAGGTATAGTTGCATCGAAAATCGCCGCCCACGCCGCAGATATTGCCAAGGGAATAAAGGGTGCTCGGGACATCGACAATAAAATGAGCGACGCCCGCCGCCGTATTGACTGGGAGGAAATGTTCTCCTATGCCATTGACCCCGACAAGGCTCGCCGCTATTTCGAGTCCACGCCGCCCGCAGACAGGCACACCTGCTCTATGTGCGGAAAAATGTGCGCTATGAGGACTACCAATATGATTCTTGAGGGCAAGGAAGTAAAATTCTGCTCTGAGAAATAATA
The DNA here is from genome assembly GCA_016302225.1 of Oscillospiraceae bacterium. Taxonomy (GTDB): domain Bacteria; phylum Bacillota; class Clostridia; order Oscillospirales; family Ruminococcaceae; genus UMGS1889. The sequence goes on from JAEDOB010000194.1 coordinate 1,315, forward strand.
CACGATATGTTCCGCCATAGGCAGATACATATAAATAGGGGCATGGGGAGCGCCATTGCCCGTCACAAAAGCGAGGGAATCCGTGTTTCGGAGTGAGAGGATACTTTTGAGTATCGACCGTTAGAATATCATTCTGTTCGATATTTTAACGGGATAACTCTGCGGTAATGTCCCATTTATCGGACAGATAAACGAAAGGACGTTACCGAAAATGAAAAGAAAAACCGAACTGAAAAAGCTTGCCGCCGCCGCACTTCTCTGCGCACTTGCAGTAGTCTGCTCTCCCCTGTCAATACCCGTGGGAGCGTCGAAGTGCTTTCCCGTGCAGCACCTTGTAAACGTGCTTTGCGGGGTGTTTCTGGGACCTTGGTACGGACTGGGAGCGGCATTTGTCACAAGCCTTATCCGAAATATTCTGGGCACGGGCTCGCTGCTGGCATTCCCCGGAAGTATGTGCGGAGCGTTTCTCTGCGGATTTCTCTATCAGAAATTCAAGAAGCTGCCCCTTGCCTATGTGGGCGAGGTTGTGGGGACGGGACTTATCGGCGCAATGCTCTGTTTTCCTGTCGCAACGCTTATTATGGGCAAGGAAGCTGCGCTGTTTACCTATGTTATCCCCTTTGGAATAAGCAGTCTGGGCGGCACGATTATCGCAATTGTTTTCGTCACCGCATTCAAAAAAGCGGGACTGCTTGATATGTTTGAAAAAAGCCTGAACACTTAAAGGAGAAGCCGTGAAAGCCGAAGAACTGTTTGCCAAAATCGCCGAAAAATCGCCCCTGATACACTGCATAACAAACTATGTCACCATAAATCAGTGCGCAAATATCCTGCTTGCCTGCGGCGCATCTCCCATAATGGCGGACTGCGCCCTTGAAACCGCAGAAATTACCGCACATTCCGACGGACTTGTTCTCAATCTGGGAATGCTTTCCCCCGATAAGCTGGATGCCATGCTGCTTTCCGCAGAAGCAGCGGCTAAAAAGCATATCCCCGTCGTGCTTGACCCCGTTGGAGCGGGAATTTCGGAGTTTCGCAGAAATGCGGCAAAGCAGCTGCTGGATACGGGAGTTATTACCGCAATTCGGGGGAATTTTTCTGAAATATCCGCTGTTTGCGGGATAATGTCGGGCGAAAAGGGCGTTGATTCGGGCGATGCGATTTCCGAGGATATTTCCCGTGAAACAGTAATTTCCGCATATAACCAAACGGGTGCTGTCATCATCATGACGGGAGAAACCGACTTTATTTATGACGGAAGAACCGTTTTCACCGAAAAAAGCGGCGTCCCGCAAATGAAAAAGATAACGGGAACGGGCTGTATGCTCACAAGCCTTATTTGTGCCGCCCTGACTGTTTCAGTGGAAAACCCCGCCGAGGTGTGCGCCCTTGCCGTCCGCACATTCGGGAAATGCGGCGAGGACGCTTTCCGTATAGCCGAGAAAAACGGTCTTGGAACCGCCTCCGCAGCCGCCTATCTTATAGACAATATCAGCAGATTTACCGAAAGGAGCAGCCGACTTGAAAAGCTTTGACCTGAAACTTTACCTTGTGACCGACCGCAGTTGGCTGAAAGGCGGACAGACTCTCGAAGGCTGTGTCGAACAGGCTATTCTCGGCGGTGTGACGCTGGTTCAGCTGCGTGAGAAGAATATGTCGGACGAGGAATTTACGGAAAATGCTCGGAAAATGCTGGCTGTTTGCAGAAAACACGGCGTTCCGCTCATAATCAACGACCGTCCCGATATTGCCGCAAAAGTGGGTGCAGACGGCGTTCACGTGGGTTTGGACGATATGTCCGTCAAGGAAGCAAGGCGTATTCTCGGGGACGGAAAAATCATCGGTGCGACCGCACACAATGTACGTGAAGCGCTGGCGGCGGAGGCTGACGGTGCGGATTATCTGGGTGTTGGGGCGGTTTTTGGCTCGTCCACAAAATCGGACGCAAAGCCGCTGGAATTGTCCGAACTTAGGGCGATTTGCGAAGCCGTAAAGATTCCCGTATGTGCTATCGGCGGCATTAACAGAAGCAATATTTCACGGCTGTGCGGCTTGGGAATAAAGGGTGCGGCGGTCATTTCGGGGATTCTTGCGGAAGATGATATTTTGTCGGCGGCTTCGGATATGAAATTGCTGTGCGAAAGGCTGTAATTTTTTGATTTTGTGTTACACGCATAACGGTGTTCACATAGCCGTTTCATTTCAAATTTCGGTTTTGGAAATAGAAAAACCGCCCATTTCTGAGCGGTTGTGCGTTATTTAAAAGTTACACCTCATGCTGCCAAACAGAACTTGAATTTATGCGATTGAAAGCTCCATTCCTTTTTTTATCTGACAAGATTTGATCATAACAGTTGTGCTTTTAAATATGTCAGCAGGATTTTCGTTGCGTATCATAGCAACCGAAATAACATTGATAGTATTTCCATTTTCATCAACAAGCTTGCTCCCGCTTTTTAATTCGTTGCAAGAACCTTCCAGAGTAACAGAAAGCATATCGCCTATTGGGAAAATATCAATTACTTTTAACATAATTAAACACCTCCGTTTTTATAATACTCACTGAGTGCCTTTTCATACGCAGCCAACGCCTTTTTTGTTTGAACGATTTCAATTTCTGTAAGTTTATATGCCTTGGCATTTTTAATCAATTTCTTCTGTGCAGAAATTTCACACTTTAATCTGTTTTCCGGTGAACCATCGTTCTCATTATTGCGAAATTGAGCTGAATGAATAAGCTCTTCAAAAACGCTTGCTCTTGAAGGATTTTGCCTAAGCAATATTGTTTTGCTGTCATAAGTAATTCCTTCTGCATTTTTTGACTTTAAATATCGGTCGGTGGCTTCGTCCATAACCATTATTCCGCCTTTGGAGCTGAATGCCTTGACAATGCGATGCAGCTGCTTTTTAGGCATTGGTTCAATATAGCCCTCGGGCTTTGCTTTACGCATTTGCGCATTCATAGTTGTTTCACTCCCTACCTCTATTATACCACCTTTTCCCGATTTGTCAACCATAGAAGAACCGTCGATTTCGAAATTATGGTAACTAAAACCCAACATTAGCAATATTTCCATAGGGGTATCTGCCGCTGCAGTCCCCGTTTTCTTTTCCCCATC
>JAEDOB010000195.1 GCA_016302225.1 Oscillospiraceae bacterium
GCAAAGGTGTCCCCCGGGGTGAGCTTTGCCATTATGCTGCGGTTTCCCCAGAAGTCCTCCTGCATAACAAGGACGCTGCCCGAAAGTACCAGACCTATCCTTTCACAGCGTTCCCCTCGGCGCATTATAAAGCTGTTTTTCGGAAAATCGGGCATTTCGGCGGACAGGCAGCTGAGGACGCTTTCTATATCCTCCTCGGTCAGACCGTCAAATAATCCTGCCGATGTGAGGACGGGCATATATTTGCCGTAAATTTCCTTCAAAAAAATCGCTCCTTTGTTGTATTTACAACGGAAATTTGCTTTTTATTATACTATAATGGAGTTACGATGTCAATATGACACGAAAAATGGAGGTAAATACTTATGATAAGAAAAATCGTTATGATAGACGAAGAAAAATGTATCGGCTGCGGTGCCTGTGCCGATGCCTGCCACGAAGGTGCAATTGCCATGGTAAACGGCAAGGCACGTCTTATAAAGGACGATTACTGCGACGGGCTGGGTGACTGCCTTCCCGCCTGTCCCACCGATGCCATTTCCATAATTGAAAGGGAAGCGGCTGCCTATGACGAGGCGGCTGTAAAGGCACGTCAGGCGGCGAAAAATGCGCCTATGCCATGCGGCTGTCCCGGTACTATGGCAAAAGCTATCAAGCGGGAAGCGTGTGCAGTTTCCGCAGAGGAGCGTCCCGGAAGACTTTCTCAGTGGCCTGTTCAGATAAAGCTGCTGCCTGTAAATGCGCCGTATTTTGACGGTTCCGACCTGCTTATTGCGGCGGACTGCACGGCGTTTGCATACGGTTCGTTCCACGAGAGATTTATTGACGGACGGATAACGATGGTGGGCTGCCCGAAACTTGACGATGTTGACTATGCCGAAAAGCTGACGGCAATAATTTCCGAAAACGACATAAGAAGCATTACCGTTACAAGAATGGAAGTGCCCTGCTGCGGCGGCATTGAGGACGCTGTTCATCGTGCAATCGAGGCTTCGGGCAAGGCTGTTCCCTGTAAGGTCTACATTATTTCCGCAGAAGGAAAAATTATTGCCGAGAGATGATTTTTGGCTGAATTTTATGCGATATCCGTTCCTAACTTTGGGAGCGGATATTTTTTTACAAAAAAAAGACCGCTTCACAAAGAAACGGTCGAATTTTTAAAATGATCCGCCTTGCCGCCATACGGCGAATAAAACCCGCACTAAGCAGGTGGGCAATAGCCCGCAGTTCTCATGATCCCTTCGTCCTTCAGCCGAGGAACGCAAATGCCTTCTTTCAGTCGGCTGACGGGAGGTCTTCAATACCAAAGCGGAGACTAAATCCCTAAAAAAATGTGTTGGATTATAAAAACCGCACTTATTCGGTCAAGGCAGAATTTTTTCTCTTTTCTGAGATTAGTATAACACATATCGCCGAAAATATCAATGAGCAATTTATAGAAAAAGCTCGGTAAAATTTTGGCGAAATGTATATTGACATTGTCTTCGGACAAACGGGAATTATTCCTCGTCCTCTCCGTAAAGCTCGTTCATAAAGATCTCGCCGACCTTGTTGTACTCGTCCTCGTCGTCGATGGTTGCAAGGATCTCTTCGCCGTTTTCGGTAGTCAGCTTGAGAATTACCAGGTCAACATTTTCGTTGAGGAGATCTTCGGGATTTTCGGTGTGAGGCACGAAGCCGCAGTAAATGCTTCCGTCAACCTCAAGCTCACCCAGCTTTTCAAATTCCTGCTCAACGCCGTCCTCGTCCACAAGGGTGCACAGCTCAAATTCATCATCGTATACGTTTGCCATTTTGACCGCTCCTTTCAAAATCAAGGGGAAAACCCCGTTTCAGACGGCGCTTTCGGGCATTTTACCCGCAAATCGGATATGCCGCAAGCACACTCAACATTTTTATTGTACTATTTTTTTAATAAAATGTCAAGATGCAATTGCAACAAAAATAATGCACAAATATTATAGCTTTTTTCTTTGGAAAACTATTGACATTTGCCTATGGGTGTGGTATAGTATATACAAGGAAAAGGAAATGACCCGAAAGCCAAATAAAACCGATGACCGCTTTACTTATGACGACCGTTCGGTTTGCGATGGCAGCTGACGTAATCCTTTGTAAGAGGCGGACAGGCAGCTTGGCAGATGGCAGTAATAATTGCTTGGGGTTTCCGTTCCGACGGTTCAGAGCCGATGAACAGGGCGCATCTTTCGGTGCAGTTCGTTAAAGTTTAGAGATGACAGCGTCTGCGGCAGTCTGATAAATTTACCGGAGAAAGGGAGCGAGTCCGATGGAGCTCACAGAGTCACAGCAGAATAATTATGGCGGCTTCGGCGGCTCGTCTGAAACTTTTCGCTGAGTAAATTGCGGGAGATTGGATAGTGCTTAGTGCCAGCGTTTAAACGCCCCTCCCATATTAATGAATGATTTCATTGGCGCATAAAAGTTAATATACGAGTTTATTCCTGTCGATGCAAAAGGCGCATACCCTTAGGCGCAGAGAGTTTTTTGGATAGCTCCTCACCAAGCGGTCCCGCCCGAGCGACATAGCTTATAGGACCCGAAGTCCTCCATTTGTAAATGATTGCATATTACGCATCTTTACATAAAAAGCTGCTAAGTGAATTTGAAAGGTGAATACACATCCGTTACCCTACGAAAGGCGTGATCGATATGAAAAGTATTCATTGCAGGTTATTAAAATTCTAGCAGATAAGGAGTGAGTCCGCCCGAAAGGTAAGCTTCGACAGGTTATTTTTATATCTGTCAATAGGACAAATTTACAATAGAATATTCACCGCTAAACGGTTGAAAGGACGTGGAGTCAATGATCAAGCTTCGTCGAGTGTTCCGCGATCTGAATTTCCGATAAATAATGTTAGGGGTGAGTCCAACAGGTTACTAAGCTTCGGTAGATCTTGTATCTGCCAATAGGACAAATAATTGAATATTCACCGCTTAATGGCTTCGATAGCCGGAAAGGACGTGGAGTCAATGATCAAATTACGTCGAGTATTCCGCGATCTGAATCTTTGATTATCAATGTAAGGGGTGAGTCCGACAGGACAGGTAAGACGTCAGCTATGACGGTTTCAGATAAAAATTTTATCCGGGAGTGAGTCCGATGGCACATTAATTGTCATCAGCCATAAAAAATCATACGTCAGGAGATAGTCCGATGGAAAGCTGAATTTGTTTCCGACCAAAATTTAACAAAGGAGCTTATTCCGATGAACTGATTACTTTCTTTCATCAAATTTTGAAAAAGGAGTATAGTCCAATGGAAAGATAACTTTCTTCACAGACTATTTTAACGCAAAGGAGATTATTCCGATGGCAAGCTTTACATTCTTTATGAACATTTCATGATAAGGAGATAGTCCAATGGACAGTTTAGCTTGATTTTCGTTTAAAATATATGTTTGGAGTGAGTCCAATGGCTTAACAGCCTTGAAGTATGAATTCAATTTCAGGAAGTGGTGTCTATGAAAGACTTTAGGAGAAGACTTTTTCACTAAATGTTAAGGAGTGATTCCACCTAACCGGATTGATCGGCAGTAATGCCTGTAATCAAATAACGTTTTCGTAGCGAGCTGTCATGTCGGGCGGCTCGTTTTTATTTTGGATTTTAGTATAGTGTATCTCCTCACCGAAGGCGGGGAGATACACGGATAGAATTTTGCGAGCTGTCATATTGGGGAAATCTATTTTATATTCCGAAAGCTGCGGCGGACAGGGCGGGAAGGTTTGCGTAATATCCGCCGTTTTCGTTTGGTGAAAGGGAGATGTTTTCCTCGGAAGTCGAAAAAACGGGTATTTCCGAAAGTTTTTTTTCGGGATAGAAGGTTATCTCCTTTGTTTCCGACGAAAAATTCAGCAGGATATAAAGCGTCGATTTCCCGTCGGAACGCTGTCCTGCGAATACCGAACGTATGCCGTCCGTTTCAAGCCAGCGAAATGCGGTCGGGGAGTTTTCATTCTGCCAAAGACAGGGCGTTTCACGGTAAAAGTAGTTGAGCTTTTCCATAAAGTCCGCAAAATCGGCGTTTTGGCTGTATTCCTCAAGACCTCGGTTTTCGTTCCATTCTTCGGTAAGTGCAAGCTCATTTCCCATAAAGTACAGCTTTTTCCCCGGGAAAACATACATATACAGATACAGCATTTTCACCGCCGAAAGCCGCTGCTTCTCATCTCCGAACACGGACACTTTCTGCATAAGAGAGCCCTTGCAGTGGACAACTTCATCGTGGGACAGGGGCAGAATGTACCGATTATCCGCAAAATATTTTTCGGGACGGGTGAAGCTTTCCGTTTTCATGGCACGGTACCAGGGGGGCTGGGTGAAATAGGCAAGAGTGTCGTTCATCCAGCCCAGGGATTGCTTGTAATCAAAGCCAAGACCGCCGTTTTTTG
>JAEDOB010000196.1 GCA_016302225.1 Oscillospiraceae bacterium
CGGAAGATGTAACAATTTCTGTTTCGGAAACACTTTCCTCCGCCGTTTCGGAAGACGCTTCTGTTTCCGTTTTCGTAACGACTATAACATCTGTGACCGCCGCCGAAGCAATATTGGCATCTGCTTCACCGGCTTCATCGGAACCGCACCCTCCAAGTAAACAAACACCCATAACCGTCAGCAGCGCAATTCCCGTTTTTTTGAATAACTCGCAAAGCTTCATCTTAAACTCCTAAGCAAATCAGCATTTTCTCCGATAGGTGCAAAACCGAAACCTAACCCCATCATGCTCCTTCTCCTCAGACTGTTCCGCAAGCACCCAATCGGGCAGCTCGTCGAAATTCGGGATATAGCTGTCGGGGTCGGGACAGGCAGCGTCAACCCGTGTAATAAGCGCCTCATCACACCTCTCCAGCAGCAGACGGTAAATCTCCGCCCCGCCGATAACGAACAGTTCATCTTCGGGAATGCCCAAAACAGCGTCCTCCAGCTCCTCCGCCGAACGAACGGAAATGACCCCCTCGGGGAACTCCCCGCCCTTACGGGAAAGCACAATATTCCTGCGGTTTTTCAGCGGCTGACCGTTTGGAAAGGATTCCAGAGTTTTCCTGCCCATAATGACAGTTTTCCCCTTAGTGGTTTCCCGAAAAAACTTCATATCCTCGGGGATAGGGAAAATCAGGTCGCCGCCCCTTCCGATAGCCCAGTTTTTGTCGGCGTTCACAATAAGCTTCATTTTCTCACTCCATATATCTGATAACCGCAATGACCTTGCCCAGAATTTCGCAGTTATCCACAATTATCGGGTCCATAAAATCATTTTCGGGCTGCAGGCGGTAATGTCCGTCCTCCTTGTAAAAGGTCTTGATGGTCGCACCCTCGCCGTCCACCAGACAGGCGGCGATCGTTCCGTTGTCAACATAGGAGGTCTGCTCGATAACAACAATGTCGCCGCTGAGAATTCCCGCATTTATCATACTGTCGCCCCTGACATTCAGCGCAAAAAGCTGCCCCGAATAATTCTTGTCGGGCTGAAAAGCAATGTAATCGGTAATATCCTCAATAGCGGTAATAGGCTCCCCCGCCGTAATAGTGCCCATGAGCGGGACGTGCACAGCACCCATTCCCGTCAGCTTAACGGAACGGTTCCTTCCGCTGGACTTTTCCAGCAGCCCCTCCTCCACCAGCTGATTGATGTATCTGTGCGCCGTGGACGTTGAGCGAATGCCCAGATCACGGCATATCTCACGTATAGACGGCGGTATTCCGTCACGGGAGCTGTCCCTGATATATTCGTAAACCTCTTTTACCTTGTCCTTCATAGTATCCTTCCCTTCGTATTATGATTTTTCGTTTATTTCCTCAACATATCTATCAGCATATTCGCAGCCTTGCAGCAGTCGCCGCAGCCCATGGTCAGTACAAGGTCGCCTTCGGAAACATTTTCTGCAAGATATTCGGCAACAAGCTTCATATTTGCATCATGCTCCTCTTCCTCAAACCAAACCGCACCGTCAATTTTTGCGGCTAAGTCCTTGGTGTAAATATTATAGGTATTTTTCTCTCTCGAACCCATAATTGAGGTAAGCACCACCCTGTCAGCAATGGAAAGTGCCTTTGCAAAATCGTCCAAAAGCATTGCCGTTCTGGAAAATGTAAACGGCTGGAAAACCGCCCAGACCCGCTTAAACCCCATTTCCATGGCAGCATTCAGGGTAACTGTCAGCTCTGCGGGGTGATGCCCGTAGTCGTCGCAGACGGTTACTCCCTTCACCTCGGCAAGCTTTTCAAATCTGCGCTTTGCACCATGAAAATCCGCCATTCCCTTGACAATTTCCTCGGGAGAAAGCCCGTTTGCAATAGCCGCCGCAGCCGCAGCCACCGCATTGAGAATATTATGCTCCCCGGGAATATTGACAGTCAGCCGAACCAATCTTTCACCCTTGTGCATCAGGTCGAACTCACGCTTCATAGGATTTACGGTTACAAGGTCAGCGGGATAGTAATCATTTTTATCCGAAATTCCGAATGTGACTATATTTTTCCCCGTAATTCCCTCAACAGCCTTCATGGAATTAACATCGTCGCCATTTACGATAATATTTTTAGTTGTTATCTCACAAAACTTATGAAACGATTTTATAATATTTTCGATATTTTTGAAGTATTCCAAATGGTCTGCGTCAACATTCAGAACAACTGTCGTATCGGGCGAAAGCATAAGAAAGTGATCCATAAACTCGCACGCCTCGCAGACCATAATATCGGAAGTTCCGCACCGTCCGCTGCCGCCTATAAGAGGAAGCTTTCCGCCGATAACTGCGGAAATGTCCCTGCCCGCCTCCATAAAGATCTGCGTAAGCATCGAGGAAACGGTAGTCTTTCCGTGAGTGCCGCAGACGCACACCGCATTGTCGTACCAAGAGGTCACAAGCCCCAGCAAAATACTCCGCTCAATGACGGGAACACCGCTGTTTCTTGCAGCAATAAGCTCGGGATTGTCCTCCATAATAGCCGCCGTGTGAACAATAAGGTCGGCACCCTCAATATTTTCCGCCCTCTGCCCCATAAAAACGGGAATGCCCATTTTTCGGACAGCCGCCAGAGTGTCCGTTTCGTTGTTATCCGAACCTGTCAGGTAAAAGCCCTTTGAGTGAAGTATCTGAGCCAGCGGGTACATTCCCGAACCGCCTATTCCGATGAAATGAATATGCCTTTTTCCTTCAAGAATGTCCTTAAAATCTGCGTTAATATTATTCAACAAAAACACCTCACAAAAGTTAAAAATAAGTTCAGAGAAATATTCTATAAAAATCCACAAGGAAATCTGTATAATTGTAATAAAGGTGATTGACCAAACGGTCAAATCTTGAAATAACTGACGGCACCGCAGATTTTCTGTATATTTATCCATAACAGGATCCATACTATCTGTAATGCAGGAGGAAACGGAAAAAGTTTCATTCTGCGTCGTACCGGCAAATATCGTAAAACATCATCCCAATACTTTAAGGAGGACATCTGTAAAATGGTTATCACAGATATCAAAATCAGAAAAATAATCCCCGATGGCAGACTCAGAGCAGTAATTTCCATCACTATCGACAACCAGCTCGCTATCCACGACATCAAGGTCGTTCAGGGCGATGAAAGGCTGTTCGTTGCAATGCCCAGCAGAAGGGACGAAAACGGCGTGTTCAGAGATATTGTACACCCCATCTCCCCCGATGCTCGCCAGCTTGTTGAATCCCAGATACTCGATGCCTACACCCGTCACATTGAGCAGATGCAGGCAGAGCAGGAAGCAGAAGCCCTTGAAAGAGGCGAATCCGACTTCACCTCTCTTTGATCGTCAACTGCTGTCAGTATGTTTTTTCGAAGCTCCGCAGAAGCGGGGCTTCTTTTATTTTTTCAGCTTGTAATACGCCTTTAGAACCGCAACCTGCGTCTTTCCGTCCTTTATCTCGTTGTTCAGTACCATTTCAACAGCCTTTTCCATGGGAATGGAAACAACGTCCAAAAATTCGTCATCATCAAGATGACGCTCGGAGAAGGAAAGCCCCGTTGCAAGATACATATGAATTTTTTCCGAAAGGTATGCGACAGACGGGTACATTACCCCCAAATATTCGTAATTTTCGCAGGACGCACCCGTTTCCTCCAGAAGCTCACGGCGTCCGCACTCGTAATGCTCCTCGCCCTCGTTTATCTTGCCCGCAGGAATTTCCAGCAGCACCTCTTTAAACGGATAGCGGAACTGCTTCACGAACAAAATGTTCCCGTCCTCGGTAACAGGCACAACGCACACTCCGCCCGAATGAACCACAAGCTCACGAATCGCCTGTGTACCGTTTTCCAGCTCGGCAATATCCCTTCTCAGGTCGATAATTTTTCCCTTATAAATAAGCTCGGAGCTTAAAGTTTTTTCCGCAAGGTGCATTTTCAGGACTCCTTTATTTACAGACGTTTGTTTTTTCAAATTGGCAGAACATTTATCGCATTTCAACGGCAACAAATGTTCTATATTTAAATTATAACACAAGTAAATTGCTTTTACAATACTTTTTCAGAAATATTTCTTAATTTTTTGTGAATGAAATCAAAAAAGCCCGAATATTCCAAGCCAACAGCTCTCGAATTCGGGCTTTTACCGCAATACTATTTTTTCAGAGAATCCTTCTTTTCCGCAAACCGCCACGGAATATCCCTGTATTCGGGCGTTGCGTAGTTAATGCCCACTCTCGGCAGAGTAACTATTTCGGGGACAATATCCGTTTCCTCAATAAAGATCTCGGGATTTCCATAAATTGGCTTTCCATTAAAGCTCCCATTGATTTGCAGATGCTTTGTAAGCTTTGCGGGACCCGAAAAGTCCCTCGCCGCACGGATAAGAACGCCCTGGGGCTG
>JAEDOB010000197.1 GCA_016302225.1 Oscillospiraceae bacterium
CCATTCGTATCACAACGGGTTCGGAATCCGCAACGGGTTTGGAATCGTCGGATTTCTTTTTTTCTGTGTTCAAAGAGCAGCCTGTAACAGATGTTATCAGCAATGATGCCGCAAATACAGACAGCGCTTTTTTTAGAACAGGTCTGATGTATCTCATATGTTATTTCCTTTCTCTTTATTTTTTATTGCATTTTCAATTATTTTTGCAGCGTTGCCGTGTAATACTTTTTCAAGAATTTCGTCATTCAGTCCCCAGTTGTTTTTTACAAAGTCCACTGATTGGTCAACCGGAGCAATGGGATATGAAGATTCAAATATTATTTTGTCTTTGAGAATGGTTTTAGCGGCTCTTATATAGTCGTCCGCACCTGCGTCGATAGTTGCGTAAACATTGGGAGCGAGATAAACATTTTTCCTGCTGAAAGCGATCGCTGTCATTTCACGAGTCCATGGCCAGCCGCCGTGAGCGACAACTATAACAAGATTCGGGAAATCCCTTGCGACTTTGTCAAGCTGGCGTACAGAATCCGAATTTATCTCCTCCAACGCAAGCGAACTAAAAGTTATCAGCACCGGAATATTGTTTTCTTCGAGTTTTCTATACATCGGATATGCTCTTGCATCGTCAAGCGCATATGCTGACGAACCGGGTCCGGGCATACCGGGTTCAAGCGAAGCTCCTACTCCTCGTCTGTTGATGATATACTTGTCTATGTCGTCAAGGGCTTTCTGCCCATCGATCGGGTCAAGAAATGGGAAAATAATGAACCTATCCGGATATTTATCAGAAAACTCAAACAGCTCATCATTCTCAACTACTATGCCATCTCCACGTCTTCCCGGGATAACAGCCTTTTCAATGCCCGAATCATCAAGCTCCTTTTATAAAGTCATCGAGAGATTTTGACTTCAGCGAACCCTTGTATTCAAAATCATATCTGTCTACTACTGTTTCGGATATAACATTCACAAACTTCTGATAAGCGCCGTAGGGCGGTCTTACTCTAAAATCAATAATACTCATTTTTAATTCCTCAAAAAAAATAATAATTTGATAGCCGTAATTTATGATAAGTTAATGACGTTTCCTTTTGATAGAAACACATTTTATTTAAGCTTCAACAGAAATGACCTCTGTATCCGCTGTTTATCATACGAAGCCGTTTGATCACGTCGGACACCCTCCAATGCAATAATGTTATATATTAAAGAAGCACTGATCGACTCGCCGTTTTGATTTTTTCTGCTTTTCAAGTGACGTGTTCAGGTGTATCTTTCCCCGCCTGCGGCGGGGAAAGATACATTGATCAGCAGTTCCTTAATTTCCAATCAGACTGCATACATCATTTGCAAAAGCGTGTGCAGAAAGGCTGAAAATCACTATTGAATGTAACTCCCATTGATGGGAAATATAAGGAAATACTGATTAATGGGTGTTCCCCCGCCGAAGGCGGGGGAACACCCACCTGGATACATCACTCAGGTAACAAGAAAAAATGAAATTTATGAGTTAATCAGTGGTTCCATAATATTGAGAAATTTTCATATGCGTATGATCAAATAAAATACTCAATGTTTTTATCACTTTCTTTGTCATAAAGTGCAAGCATGATCTTCCGCCTGATATTCATAAAATCAAGACTGCTTCTGTCACGGGGACGGGGCAGCGTTACACTGACAATATCCTTTATAACGCCTGGCTTTGCGGAAAGCACCACAATTCTGTCGCTCAGATAGATCGCTTCGTCAATATCATGAGTGACCATTATCATTGTCGTCTTTTCCTTTTCCCATATTTTTAAGGTTTCCTCCTGCATATTGATCCTTGTAAATGCGTCCAAAGCACCGAAGGGTTCGTCCAGAAGAAGTATCTCGGGATTTGTTGCAAGTGCCCTTGCAATGCTCACTCTCTGCTGCATACCGCCCGAAAGCTGGGACGGCACCGCTTTTTCAAAGCCGCTCAGTCCCACAAGCTCTATATGCTTTTGGACTATCTCCCTGCGTTTATTTTTGGGAATGGTTTCCGAGATGGTAAATTCAATATTTTCCTCGGCAGTAAGCCACGGGAAAAGCCTTGATTCCTGAAATATCATGCTTACCTTTTCCGAATGACCCTTCACAGGCTCTCCGTCGATAAGTATCTCACCGCTTGTGGGGTCCTCCAGATTTGTAATAAGCTTGAGTATGGTGCTTTTTCCGCAGCCGCTTGAACCTATAAGAGAAATAAATTCTCCTTTCCGAATATCAAGACTGATGTCTTTGAGCACTTCAACTGTTTGGTCTTTGATTATGAAATCCTTTTTCAGATGATCGATTTTTAAAATTGTATCAGACACTTTTTATCACCTATCCTGCTATGCCCTTGAATTTTCTGCTTAATATATTCTGTACAAAGAGCAGTATGCGGTCGATGGCAAGTCCTACAAGACCGATAACAAGCACTTCAACGTACATATTTGCCGTCTGGGCAAGCTCTCTTGCAAACATTATCATATATCCGATACCGCTTGACGCACCTATCATTTCAGCCGCAACAACGCTCATCCACGCAGTTCCCAAGCCTAACCGCAGTCCCGTAAGCATTGAAGTCACCGCCGACGGGAGGATTATCCTGAATACGGTTTTGGTGCTTTTTATTCTGTAAACATACGCAAGCTCCAGCAGCTTTGAATCAACGCTTTGAATACCTCCTATTGTGTTCAGCAGCATAGGCCAGAACGAACCGACAACTATTACCGCAATATTGGATTTTTCACCGATACCGAAAACTATGATAAATATAGGTATCAGGGCAATTGTCGGAATAGGGCGGAGTACACTTACAAAAACCGAAAGTGCTTTGTTGACTGTTCCGAAAAGTCCCATGAGAAATCCCACTGTCGCTCCCGAAAGACTTCCTATCAGAAATCCCGCAGCTACTCTTCCAAAGCTTATCAGCAGCCCCGACTGAAGCTTTTCCGAGCCTACCAGAGAACAGAATGTCTTCCAAAGCTTTGTGGGCGGCGGCAGCAATGTTGGTTTGACAAGTCCCGCACGTACAATTGCTTCCCAGAATATAAGCACACAGATCGGAACTATCAGTGCTATGCCGATATTTGCAATTTTTTTAGGCAAATTATCCTTCTGTTTGTTCTTCACATAACCAATCATAATAAAACTACCTTTCTTTTTCCGGGATAGGTCATTTCGGCTGCATTCCGATCACAAATATTTCTTTATTTCATCCACCTTGTCAAGATGTTCCCAGGGGAGGTCAATGCCTGTTCTGCCAAAATGTCCGTAAGCAGCAGTCTGCTTGTAAATAGGTCTTTTAAGGTCAAGTGCGGAAATAATAGCCGCAGGTCTGAGATCAAACATCTTGTTGATAATTTCAATGATCTTAGCTTAGGGGAGCTTGTTTGTACCAAATGTGTCAACTGCAACGGCAACAGGCTTTGTGATTCTGATGTAAATTATCTGCTCATGATAATTTCTCCTTTTAATAAAACAGGTATGCTTGTTTTTATTTTTTATATCAGACAAAAAATTATCTCATTAATCTGTTTCTGCCTGATCTCAATAACAATTTGTTCTGTGGTATGCTTATATTATAATTTGCAGATTTACAAAATTCAAGGAGAAAAAGTGACATCGTTTTCACAAAGTAATCGTAAAATCCATACCATATCATTTTTTAGCTGATTTTGTTTGGATATAAATGTTTTTTTCTTTTCAACAGAACAATTTTTGCAAACGAAGTCATATAAAACCGTGTGAATGCTTGATTTGGAGTTTCCAACAAAACAATATTTTTTAAAAGCATCATTTTCTGAGATAACGTTTGCAGATGCGGATACAAAACACTTTATCTCAATAGAAACGGAGGTTTCAGGTCAAATTTTTTTCTCTGAAGCAGCTGTAACACAGAAATTCGCACAAAAGTACATACATTTTTCGCTTTTATTTGATTATTGTCATTTTTATATAATCTGACTTTACTCTCTGTGAACATAATTATAGTGTCACCGCACCCGATTTTGTTACCACAAGATCAATGCTTGCCGGGCTGTCATACCACTATGCTCACGGAAGTTGATCCCAAAAGTGTCTTTCAATTTTTTGCCCATGAGAATGAAAAAAGCTTCGGACATTTTTGAGAATGCCCAAAGCTTTAATGATTTATAGTAACCGTCATATATATTTCTACCCGCCGAAGGCAGGTAGAAATATATACCTAACTCAAATTACGCTGAAAGTAATACTAATCTCTGATTAGAAAGTGGACAAAAAATCTGTGAAAAAGTTAGTGTTTATAGGTTTTGTGCAGATTTTTTGTCTACACCTTCATTGGAGATTAGTATAAAATTATTTTTGTCGTTTTCTATA
>JAEDOB010000198.1 GCA_016302225.1 Oscillospiraceae bacterium
GGGGATTTCGCCCGTTGCGACGGGCGACAAGGGGCGCTGCCCCCTTGACCCCCGCAGCCTTTAGAAAAGGCTGGCGAAACTTTTATATTGCTTGTTCCGCAAATTCTATTGCTTTTATGTTCAGCTTATGGAACTTCTCGGGCACTCTTGCCAAAACCGCATTTTTCAGCTCCTCAACGGTGATCCCCAACGCACCCGACTTTGCCGCATATGCCAACAGCGCAACATTCAGCACCTTCGGCGAACCGCATTCATCACAAATCCTATCGCTGTCCGCAACGATAAGTCTGCCCGTATTTTCCTCAAGATACCGAAGCATTTCATCTCCCGAATAAGAACTGCCGCCAAGTGCCGCAGTTATGGGAATGACAGCCTTTTTATTGACGACTACCGTTCCGCCCTTTTTCAGATAGCGGAGATTTCTCACTGCTTCGGCGGGTTCGAATGCGATGATAATGTCCGCACCGCCCTCGGGTATCATGGACGATGAAACCTTGTCACCAAAGCGGACGTGGCTCACAACGCAGCCCCCTCGCTGTGCCATTCCGATAGTTTCCGCCGTTCTGACGAAAAGACCCTTTTCCATGGCAGAAGCGGCAATGAGTTTTGACGCAAGGACAGTTCCCTGACCGCCGACACCGCATAATAAACAGCTTGTTACCATCAGTTTGCACCTCCTATGGCATTTACGGGACAAAGCCCCGCACAAAGTCCGCAGCCCGTGCAAAGGGACGGCTCGATATACGCCTTTTTGTCCTTCATTGCAACGGCGGGACAGCCTATTTCCCTGATACATTTTCCGCAGCCGATACAAGCGTTTTCGTTGACCGCAAGCTTGCCTGCAGGCTTTGAAACGGCGATACAAGGAGCTCTGAAAATCACCGCACTAACGCCGCTTTGTTCCGCCGCACGCTGAACGACAGCCTTTGCATTTTCCGTATCGAACGGGTTGCAGATCTCCACCGACTTCACGCCCACAGCCTCCAGCGTTTTCTCAATGCTGATTTTCTCGGAAATCTCGCCCATCATGGTCTTTCCCGTTCCGGGGTGGGGCTGCTGACCTGTCATAGCCGTTGTGGAATTGTCAAGGATAATTATAACAATGTCCGTCTGATTGTAGACCGCATTAACAACGCCTGTGATTCCCGACGCAAAAAAGGTGGAATCCCCGATAAAGGAGAAGCAAACAGCATCGGGTTCAATCCGCTTTATACCCTGCGCAACGGTAATATCCGCACCCATGCAAAGGCAGGTGTCAACCATATCAAGCGGGGCGGCATTTCCCAGAGTATAGCAGCCTATGTCCCCGCAGAACACAGCCTTTTTGCCCTTCATAGCCTGCTTTACCGCATAGAATGACGCTCTGTGAGGACAGCCCGCACAAAGCACAGGCGGTCTTACGGGAAGTGTGGGTGACTCGGGCAGCTTTTCCGCTTCGGGGAGCTTTGCGCCAGTCAGCTTGGAAATATAGCCGCAGACGGAATTTACCGTATTCTCCCCCGCATTTGCCGTATCTCCCGAAAGCTTGCCCTTAATGCGCACATTCAGATGATATTTTCCGCAAACATATGTAAGTGCCTTTTCCAAAACGGGGTCAAGCTCCTCCAGAACAAGCACCTCGTCCAGACCGCTCAGGAACTCAAACGCAAGCCTTTCGGGGAACGGGAAAGGCGTTCCCACTTCAAGTATCTTCACCTCGGGATTTCCCAGAATGTCCAAAGCTTCGTGCATATAAGCACGGCTGACACCGCCCGCACAAATGCCCAGCCGTCCGCTGCCTGTCAGCAAATTAAAGCGGCTGTCGGAGAAAACTTCGGAAAGCTCGGCGTTTCGCTTTTCTATCTTTTTATGGTTTTCGTAGGACAATTTTGGGAATATTACCCAACGCTTTGAGTCCTTCACAAAGCCCTCGGGGATATGCTTTTCGGGAACGTCCGACACTTCAACGGTGGCACAGCCGTGGCATACTCTCGTGGTAGGTCTGAGGATAACGGGAGTTGAGTATTCCTCAGATAAACGGTAAGCCTCCCCTACCATTTCATAGGCTTCTTCGGGAGATGACGGGTCAAAAACGGGCAGCTTTGCGAATGCGGCAAAGGTTCGTGTGTCCTGCTCGGTCTGAGAGGAAATAGGTCCCGGGTCATCGGCGGAAACAACGATCATTCCGCCCTTTACGCCCACATAAGCAAGGCTCATAAGCGGGTCGGACGCAACGTTCAGCCCCACCTGCTTCATGGTCACCATACTCCGTCCGCCCGCATAGGACGCACCCGCAGCGGCTTCAAGAGCAGCCTTTTCGTTGACCGACCATTCGACGTACATATTTTCGGTTTTTATCTTGGCACAGGTTTCCAGTATCTCGCTGGAGGGTGTCCCGGGGTAGCCCGAAACAAAGTTCACACCGCTGTTTTTGGCAGCGTGGGCAATTGCTTCATTGCCCATAAGAAATTTCTTTGACATATTATTCACGCTTTCTATGAATTCGCCCCCACGGATAACCGCGGGGGCTTTATTGTGTTTTGCTGTTATATTGTTATCTATGATTTCTTGAATATTCGGTCAGAATGTTTATAAGGTCGCTTGTTCCGATTCTGTCATCAACCGACGCTTTGTATTCTTCAACTGTTTCTCTAAGTCCTAACTGATGTTCACTAAGCTTTTTTATATCCTTCTTTATGTCATTTTCTACGATTATTTCAAGCCTGGTTACTCTTTCTTTTATTTCTTTTATGTCGCTTTCTACATTGTCAAATCTTTTGTTTACATCATCTTTAAATTCGTTAATTGCCTGTAAAATCATTTCCATGTCAGTCATTGTAAAACCTCCTGTTATATGCAGCCAACACCGATCAATACTTATTATACACCTAACGGGCTTTATTGTCAAGGTGTATTTTTCCCGGCAAAAATAAAAGCTTCGTCCACCTTTTCAAAGGTGACAGCAAACCACATCTGCGGGACGGGAACCCGTCCCCTACAATAATTTGCTTCATTTTTTCATTGTAAAAAATCCACAAAAATCATTTATAAAAAACTCTGTTTTGCACATAAATCACAGAAATAAAAAATCCCGAAAAAATAGAAAAAAAGCTGTTGTTAAAGCCCGAAAAACGTGCTATAATAAAGTATAAGCCTGTCAAAATAGAAATTTTACGGAGTATTGACGAAAAACAGTTAATACATAAACTATCGGAGGAGAAGAAAGATGTTCACAAAGGATATTGGAATAGATCTCGGCACTGCAAACACCCTTATCTATATGCGGGGCAAGGGTATTATTATAAGAGAACCGTCCGTTGTTGCGGTGGACACCCGCACGGACAAGGCAAAATATGTCGGTCAGGAGGCA
Source organism: Oscillospiraceae bacterium (assembly GCA_016302225.1). Classification (GTDB taxonomy): domain Bacteria; phylum Bacillota; class Clostridia; order Oscillospirales; family Ruminococcaceae; genus UMGS1889. Next base: position 3,350 of record JAEDOB010000198.1, read on the forward strand.
AAGGACGTTATCGGACGCACCCCCGGCTCCATTATGGCTGTCCGTCCCCTTAAAGACGGAGTTATCGCCGATTTCGACGTTACCACAACTATGCTTCAGGAGTTTATCCACAAGGCGCTCAAAGGCTCATTCCCCGGGACAAAGGCAAGAGTTATCATCTGCATTCCCTCGGGCGTTACAGCCGTTGAGCGGAGAGCCGTTAAAGAAGCCGCAGAAAACGCAAATGCAAAGCGTGTAAACATAATCGAGGAGCCTATGGCAGCAGCTATCGGCGCAGGTCTGCCCGTTGCCGAGCCTACGGGTTCAATGATAGTTGACATAGGCGGCGGTACGTCGGAGGTCGCCGTAATTTCGCTGGGCGGTATCGTTACATCACGTTCCGTAAGAGTAGCGGGAGATGAATTTGACTCGGCTATCGCACAGTACATCAAGAAAAAATACAACCTGCTTATCGGCGAAAGAACGTCGGAAAATATCAAGATAGGCATAGGCTCCGCATATCCCATGGACGAGGAAACCACCATGGAAATTAAGGGCAGAAACCTGCTGAACGGTCTGCCCGAGAATATTATGATCTCCTCCTCCGAGATAAGAGAAGCCCTCGCCGAACCCCTCTCCCACGTTATCGAAGCCATCAAGACAACTCTTGAAAAGACTCCCCCCGAGCTGGCTGCGGATATTATCGACCAGGGTATCACCCTTGCAGGCGGCGGCGCACTTCTCCGAGGTCTGGATATGCTTATCAACAAGGAAACGGGAATGCCCGTAAATATCGCAAAATCCCCTCTGGACTGCGTTGCGGAGGGTACGGGAAAGGTTCTTGAGGATATTGAAAAACTCCATGATGTCCTTAACGACGATTCAAAGTATTATTAATTTTTGCTGATAACTGCGGGACGGGATGCGTCCCCTACAAGTTGCGTGTCCGAAAACACACAAAAGAACGTCACTTGCGGAGCGTTCCGCTGCTTTGCAGTACGGGTGCGCTCCGTTT
>JAEDOB010000199.1 GCA_016302225.1 Oscillospiraceae bacterium
AAGCTTGCACGGCGTCATACACAAAGAATTCACACATAATATTTTTATCCACTGACACTTTTACTTACACATTGACAAAAATGCTAAAATATCGCATAATATTACCGGAGGGGATATTATGACACAGAAAATTACAGCGGACCATTCCACGGAATTCAGCAGGCGGCTTTGCGGCTATGTTGAGTCCAGCGGATATACCGTTTACCGAATATCGCAGATAACAGGTCTGGGAAGGACTGCCATACATCAGACCATGTCGGGAAAGCTTCTTCCCACAAGAGATTTTTTTGAGCGTCTTTGTGCCGTATTTATAATAACACCTCAGCAGAAATCGGAGCTTACGGAGCTTTATCTCAGGGAAAAAATCGGCGCAAAGGCATATATCGAACAGCAGCAGATAAAAGGCATCGTGGAAAAGCTCCCGCAGTATTACATAAATTCGGACATCGGTACAATTAAATATGATACGGCAGATATTGAGGAAGGCTCGGTAACAGGATTGCTGAATGTCAATCAAGCTGTAATGCAGCTGATCGGCGGGGAGCTGCAGCGGGAAAAGCCGTATATTGTGGCGACTATCCCCTTTGAAAACAAGATGCTTTTCGACCTTGTTATGCAGCTGATAAGCACGGCGGGGAAAAATGCCGTTTTCGAGCATTATCTCAGAATGTATAAATCGGACGGCAGCGGCGTTGAAAACAATATTGACCTGCTGGAAAATATGCTGCGAATGGCAATGAACACGGGCATGGTTTACAGACCGTTTTGCTATTATGTCCACAGGGACGCAGTTGACGATATTCTGCCTATTTATCCATACTGCCTGATGACGTCGCAGAAGGTAATTATGGTCACGGAGAATTTTCAGTCGGCGGTCATCTCGGACAGAAAGGACGTTATGGAAACGGCGGGGGAGCATATCAGGCGTCTGAGGGCAGCTTCAAAGCAGATAATCGAGCCTGTTGACAACCGCCGTATGTTCGATATTTTTGCGGAAAGCTCAAAAATGTTCAGCAAGTCCATAGAGTTTCAGCCCTGCGTGACGAAGTTTTTTACCCGTGATATTGTAAATGAAAGGCTGGCGGATATTCCCGAAAGAGAGTATATCCTTGAAACGCTGAACAGCTCATTTTTCACCCATGAACAGCTGGCGGAAACGGCGTCCCGTGCGTCCATGACCTATTTTACAAAGAGGGGGCTGGAGCATTTTGCGGATACGGGAGTTACCGTGAATATGCCCGGGCAGCTGCTTAAACCGCTTTCGGAAAGGGAGCGTTTGTATATTCTGACAAGTCTGAAATATGACATGGGAAAGCATTTTAAGATGCTCAATGATGACAAGATAAAGGTCCCGGAATTTATTCAGGTCATCTCGCTGACAAATCAAAGCTGCATAATTTCCTGCCTGATGGAGGAAAAGAAGTTTTGCTGTATTCTGACGGAAGGAAGCTTGTGCACGGCTATTGACGGGTTTATCGAAAGGCTTGATGAGGCGGATTTTACCGTTCCCGATGTTCAGGCTGTGACGGAGATCGATAGGTGTATTGAGAAACTAAATAATGCTAAGGGGAGAGATGTTTATGAGGTTTAGTGTTATATAGGCAATCAAAAGATTCAGGTTCTCAAACTTTTTCTGAGGACTTGAAAAATAATGTAAAACATTGTATAATTATATACATAGATCCTGCTTTCTATATGTTTTTTAACTAAAAATACCGGGAGGAATAATATGATTTGTTATGCTTGCGGAACTGATGTTGAGGACGATTCTGTTTTCTGCATGATATGCGGTGCTGATTTAAGTAAAATCAAGTGCCGGGAGTGCGGTACGCTCAATCCTCAGATAGCCAATTTCTGCAAAAAATGCAGAGCTTCTTTAAAAAGCAACACAAAAGACGATATATCGTGGGATTCCTTTGATTCTGACGAAGACTTATTATCCGAAGAAAATACATTTGACAGCACAAATGACGATTTATCATGGGATTCCTTTAAAGACGATGATTCAGACGATGACTCGTTTTCCGAAGAAACTGCACCCGAGGCTTTAGACATTGATGATGACTATGAAGAATTTGTCAGCACCGAGCAGGAGCCGACCCCTGTTATTGCCGATGAAGAACCTGAGCTTTTCAGGCTTATCGGCGAAAACGCCGTTGAAATAATAGGCGTAACTTCTTATGAGGACGCAGAAAAAGCAAAAAGCGGAAAATACGGCTCTTATTTTAATATTAACCCTGCTTGTTATTCGAAATCCGAATACGATGAATTATATGCCGAAATGAACGGTATAATATTAAAAATAATATATAAACAGCCCTGGGCATCTCAGATAGAAAAAATATATTTTAAACAAGGCGTAACAGGTATAGCAATCGGTTCAATTATCCACAGCGTAACATTTCCAAGCTATGGAAATAAAGTTACATTATATATTCCTCAATCTATGAAAAAGTGGACCGGTTATATCGATGAATGGAAGGATCTTGATACAATTATTGTAAATGCCGAGGGTTCTTTTTCGATGAAAGTTTCTTTCGCACAGAGAACAACGTCAATACTTAACAAGCTTATAATAAATGCCGATAATACAGAACTGGACATTGAAGCAGAAGCATTAGATTATTGCATTTGTGGAAACAATAATTCAATCCGGCTGGATGGTTTGCGTAAACGCAGTAAATGTGTAATTAATGGCAATAATAATAAAATTACCGGAAATTATGATAATCTGCAAACCTTTGAGTGCTTGGGAGAAGATAACGATTATTACATCAAGTACAGTAACTATATGCCGCTTTTTTCAATACTTAACAAGAAAACTGTTGATAAACTTCTGAATGAGAACGACTCCGACATAAAGCCATATATCGGAACTGATGGGGATACAGTTACCTATATGAACACAAGAAAGCTTGGAGAAGAAGAATTCTACTACGACAACAGCAGAAAGAAGCTGCTTACTGCCGATGAATATACAAAGTCTGAGGGAGAAAACAGCAGCATTACAGAGTATTCCTGCAAAAAGCTGCTGACAGTCGGCGAGCTTGGATTGAAAAGCGACTATTACATGCAGCTTGGCAATGATGCACTGTTCATTCCCAGAGAATATGCCGAATACGGTAAATATGAAAAATCTGTTGAATTAGGTAATGGTATTTTGGGTGGAAGATACGGTATTAATTTTGATGATAAGATTCCGTATTCAGAAAAAAGCATCGGTATCATCATAGAAAACGGTACTAAAAAAATAGCAGACTATGCGTTTTTTCAACAGCCTTCTGTGGATAATATTGTTATTCCCGAAAGTGTTGAAGAAATAGGTGAATGTGCATTTATTGAAGCAAGTATCTCATCACTGAAAATTTCCAAAAATGTGCGCAAAATCGGCAATGGTGCTTTTGAAGGCTGCGTTAAGCTGGCTCATGTCGAATTTGAAGACGGTATTGAAGTAATAGATACAAACAGCTTTGCGACTAGCTGTTCCTTCTCAGAGTTGATTCTTCCGGATACTATAAAAGAAATAGGAAGATATGCGTTTTGTGCGAAATTTATTCCTGATCATGCTCTGGATAGTTTTTTGGAGATCAGTGGTATAAACATCAAAGAATATCTGCCCACACTTAAGAATGTTACCGTTAAGAGCGGATCAATACGCGAATGTGCCTTTATAAGGCAGTCTGCTATTGAAAATCTTGTTATTGGAAAAAAGGTCACCGGAATAGACTCATCTGCCTTTGCGGGCTGCACTTCGCTGAAAAATATTATTTTTGAAGAAGGTTTTAACGGATATATACATTATAAGGCTTTCGGAGGTTATGATACACCGTATATTAACAACTGTACCGTAAAAATCCCTCGGTCGCTTAAAGCTTCTAAAATAAAAGATGGTTTACTGTTTGGCAAAAACTGTACACTTTATCTCCCATCGGAGCTAACGACAAAAACAGGAAAAGTTCCCGAACGATTCAAGAACTTTAATACTATTATTTATTAATGAAATACCGATAATATAAAAATCTTAGAGAACCGCTGATTAATGGGTTCTCCCACATCTTCCGTCAGGCTTTGTCGGCTCGCAGGAATGCGCTGAGCTTGTGGCTAGGTTTGGTATCTGATGATTTGACATAATACAGTAAACGAAACATATACCTAATACTAATCTCTGAATAGAAAGTGGACAAAAAATCTGTGAAAAAGTTAGTGTTTATAGGTTTTGTACAGATTTTTTGTCTACATCTTCATTGGAGATTAGTATAAGGAAATACTGATTAATGGGTGTTCCCCCGCCTTCGGCGGGGGAACACCCACCCGGAT
>JAEDOB010000200.1 GCA_016302225.1 Oscillospiraceae bacterium
CGCAAATCGGTCGGTGAGGATAATTTTGACATAATCGTTCTTGTGGTTGTCCGACTGTGCGTCCGCAAGAATTTTTTCGTATTCGCCCTTGATAACACGAAGGGGGATAATGTTCGGGACGGGGACGGTGTAAAATTCCCGAGTGTCCGTATCGAAAACCGAGAAGCTTTTCTCCTGTTCCGCTTCGGAAAATGAGTATTTCAGGGGAGAACCGCAGTATCTGATGATGCTGTCTGCCGTCATGGTCTGGGGGCGGTGGATATGTCCCAAAGCAACATAGTCAAAGCCCGCAAATGCCGACAGGGGGACTGCGCAGCTGCCGCCTACTGCCGCCCTTGCGGAAATGTCGCTTTCGCAGGGCTCGCCGCCTGCCGCAAAGCAGTGCGCCGCAAGGATATTCACACGGCTTTTGTCAAGCTTTTCACGGATTTTGTCCGTTACACGGATCATTGCTTCGGCGTCGGAAAGGCGTTCGCCGACGTATGCGCTTTCAAAGAAGGGGAGGGGGTAGATGTCCGCATTTCCGATGGAAACGGGTGAGATCTCCTCGGAATATCCCCCGAAAAGGTGAAGCCCGCCGGAACGCACCAGCTCGGAAAATGCGGCAATTCTCGCACCGCTGTCGTGATTTCCCGAAATGACGATAACAGGCACCTTGCAGTCAAGGCAGAGGGCGTTCAGCAGGCTGTTGTAAATTCGGTAAGCCTCTGCGCTGCCCTGTGACCTGTCGAAAATATCCCCCGAAATAATGACGCAGCCGATATTTTCCTTTTTAATGGTATCTGCGAAAATTTCGGGCAGCCGCTGCTGAAATTCCGTAAGGTGTACACCGCCCAGGGATATGCCCAGATGAAGGTCGGAGGTGTGGAGTATTTTCATTGCACAAAGCTCCTTTTTGAATAAATGTACTTAATATAACGCACAAACTAATGTAGGGGACGTATCCCGTCCCGCAGTTACCAAATAAACTTATGAAATCTGCGGGCGGGGAAACCCAGCCCCTACAAAGTGGTTTGCCCCTTCTTCGGCTGAAAAAGGGGCAAAAAGTTAAAACTCTCTTTTAATGGTTCTCGGGATAAAGGGCTTGACCGCTTCAAGAACCTTTTCGTTTGGGGAGAAGATAAGCCTTGTTTCGCCCAGCTTTCCGTGGACAAAATCTGCGTAGAATGCCGTTCCCGAGCCGTCTGCGGCATCTACTATGGTTGCTTTGTCGGGGAGCTTTCCTGCGTTTTCCAGCTTACCGAAGGCGGTGAATTTTCTTACATCTGCGGTGATAAGGCGGGTGCGCTTGCGTTTGCCCGCTATTTTGTCAATGTCTATCTCTCCGTTGGTGACAATGTACTCATATTCGCAGTCTAAGCCCGAAATAAGGTAGTATGCGGCGTAAATTATGCCGACTATGGGAATAAACGCCATTATCGCCAGAAAAAGCACGAAAAATGCCGAGAGAACCACTGCCGCCAGGGCTATAAGAAATTTCAGGGCGTAATCCTTGCCCTTCTGAGGCTTTACTACCATCTGTTCTACAAAAACGTCCATATTAAGATCCTTTCATATCCAACAAAGTGAGTTGGTTATTTGTAAAATATTTTGTGTAAATTTCATTATATCACATAATAAACAAAATTTCAATGAAAAAATACTTGCAATTTAAAAAATTATTGTATATAATAGTATTAAACATGATGACTGAGAGAGTAGTCGGGCATTTTTCGTATTCAGAGAGAAAGCCGTCCGCTGAAAGGCTTTTTGCGTATTAGTCCGATGAAGTTCACTCACGAGTGGCTGCGCTGAACGGTTTTCCCTTGTAGGTGCAGACGCTGAGCAGCGTTACCGCCGAGGAAGTGCCGGCTTCTGTGCTAAGTAAAATGGGTGGTTAAAATCTTGTCAAACCAAGGTTTAGCAGGCTACTGAAAGATTTCAGCCTGTCCCGTATTGCACGGGACAGGCTTTTTTGCAGTATACACGATGGGTATTCTCTCCCGCCGAAGGCGGGAGAGAATACCTTAAATCAAGGAGCAGTGTGTTTATTGCACAACATTTTAAATGAAAGGATATGAGCAAATGAAAGAACAGCTTGAAAAGATCGAACAGCTTGCCAAGCAGGAGCTTAGCAGCTGCGACGACATCAAGGCACTGGAAAATCTCAAGATCAAATTTTTAGGCAAAAAGGGCGAGCTTACCGCTATCTTAAAGCAGATGGGCAAGCTTACCGCAGAGGAGCGTCCCGTTATCGGACAGCTGGCTAACAAGGTAAGAGAGGACATCGAAAACGCCGTTTCCGAGAGAGTGTCCGCTCTGAAATCCGAGCTTGCCGCAAAGAAGATGAAGGAAGAAACTCTTGACGTTACCCTTCCCGGAAAGACCCCCGAAATAGGCAGACTTCACCCCCTGACCGTTGTTATGAACGAGGTCAAGGAGATATTCCTGGGCATGGGCTTTGAGGTGGTTGACGGTCCCGAGGTGGAAACAGACCACTATTGTTTCGAGGCGCTGAATATGCCCAAGCATCACCCCGCAAGAGATACACAGGACACCTTCTATATCAACGAAAATGTTCTGCTGAGAACACAGACCTCCAGCGTTCAGATAAGAACTATGGAGAACAGAAAGCCTCCTATCAGAATCATTTCTCCGGGACGTGTTTACCGTTCCGACGCTATCGACGCTACTCATTCGCCTATTTTCCATCAGATAGAGGGACTTGTTATCGACAAGGGCGTTACTCTTGCAGACCTTTACGGCACTCTGGAGCTGCTGATGAAGAAGCTTTACGGAAATGACGCAAAGATAAGGCTCCGTCCCCACCATTTCCCCTATACCGAGCCTTCCGCAGAGGTTGACCTGGCTTGCTTTAACTGCGGCGGAAAGGGCTGCTCTATGTGCAAGGGTGAGGGATATGTTGAGCTTCTCGGTTCGGGTATGGTACACCCCAAGGTGCTGGAGGGCTGCGGCATTGACCCCGAGGTTTACAGCGGATTTGCCTTCGGTATCGGTCTGGAGCGTATCACCATGGGCAGATTTAACATTAACGATATGAGAATGCTTTATGAGAATGATGTTAGGTTCTTGAACCAGTTCTGATAGAAAGGATTGAAATAAATGGATTTATCAATGAGATGGCTCTCCGATTATGTTGACATCGGGGATATGTCTATAAAAGAATTCTGCTCGGGTATGACCATGAGCGGTTCAAAGGTAGAAAAGTATGAAACAGAGGGCAGCGAAATTTCCAAGGTGGTTGTGGGAAAGCTTTTAAGCGTTGTTCCTCACGAAAATTCCGATCATCTGGTGGTTTGCTCCGTTGACGTGGGAGCGGGTGAGCCTATTCAGATAGTTACGGGCGCAAACAACGTTAAGGCGGGGGACATCGTTCCCGTTGCTATGGACGGTTCCACACTTCCCGGCGGCGTTAAGATTAAGAAGGGCAAGCTTCGTGGCGTTGAGTCCAACGGTATGCTCTGCTCTCTGGGTGAGCTGGGTCTGACTACACACGATTTCCCTTATGCTATTGCTGACGGTATTTTCCTGCTTCAAGAGGAGGACGGAAAGACCTTCACTCTCGGTCAGGATATTAAAGAAGCTATCGGTCTGAATGATACTGCGGTTGAGTTTGAGATCACATCGAACCGTCCCGACTGTATGTCCGTTATCGGTCTGGCAAGAGAGGCTGCGGCTACCTTTGACCTGCCCCTTAACCTGAAACAGCCCGAATTCAAGGGCATTGGCGGAAACATCAAGGGTATGCTGAACGTCAATATCAGCAACAAGGAGCTTTGCTCTCGCTACTGCGCAGGCGTTGTCAAGAATGTTAAGATAGGTCCATCTCCCAGATGGTTGAGGGAGCGCCTGAGAGCAAGCGGAGTTCGTCCCATCAACAATTTCGTTGACATTACAAACTACGTTATGCTGGAATACGGTCACCCCATGCACGCTTTCGATATTCGCTATATCAAGGGCAATTCCATTGACATCAGAAATGCCGCAGAGGGCGAGAAGATAACCACTCTGGACGGCGTTGAGAGAACGCTTTCTTCCAATATGCTGGTAATTGCCGACAGCGAAAAGCCCGTTGCAGTTGCAGGCGTTATGGGCGGCGAGTACAGCGGTATCATGGACGATACTGTGGACGTTGTTTTCGAGTCTGCCTGCTTTGACGGTGCGTCCGTAAGAACCACCGCAAAGGCTCTCGGAATGAGAACAGATGCGTCCGCACGTTTTGAAAAGGGTCTTGACCCGAGAATGTGTATGCCCGCTTTGAAGAGAGCATTTGAGCTTGT
>JAEDOB010000011.1 GCA_016302225.1 Oscillospiraceae bacterium
CGGGAAACCCGTCCCCTACAAGTGTGTTAGGATATTTTTATGTACTGCTATAGATAGAACTGCTTATGCCCGTTAAAAAGATAAACGGCTGAAAAACATTTCATACGAAAAAACCGCCCCGCACTTATGTACGGGGCGGCAATTGTTATGCAATTTTACAAAGAGAAAATTAGCAGTTCTCAGCGAAGTACTTGATAGTTCTAACCATCTGAGAAGTGTAGGAGTTCTCGTTGTCGTACCAGGAAACAACCTGTACCTGATAGGTATCATCGTCGATCTTGGAAACCATTGTCTGAGTAGCATCAAACAGAGAACCAAACTTCATTCCAACGATGTCGGAAGAAACGATCTGCTCGTCGTTGTAGCCGAAGGACTCGGTAGCAGCAGCCTTCATAGCAGCGTTGATGCCTTCCTTAGTGATGTCCTTGCCCTTAACAACAGCTGTGAGGATAGTTGTGGAGCCTGTAGGAGTAGGAACTCTCTGAGCGGAGCCGATGAGCTTGCCGTTCAGCTCGGGGATAACCAGACCGATAGCCTTAGCAGCACCTGTGGAGTTAGGAACGATATTAGCAGCACCTGCTCTTGCTCTTCTCAGGTCGCCCTTTCTGTGAGGACCGTCGAGGATCATCTGGTCGCCGGTGTAAGCGTGGATAGTGCTCATGATACCGGAGGAGATGGGAGCATAGTCGTTCAGAGCCTTAGCCATAGGAGCGAGGCAGTTTGTTGTGCAGGAAGCAGCAGAGATGATGTTGTCTTCCTTAGTAAGAGTTGTGTGGTTTACGTTGTAAACGATAGTGGGCAGATCGTTGCCTGCGGGAGCAGAGATAACGACCTTCTTAGCGCCTGCATCGATGTGAGCCTGGCTCTTAGCCTTGGATACATAGAAGCCTGTGCACTCGAGAACAACGTCAACGCCGATCTCGCCCCAGGGGAGCTCAGCAGCGTTAGCCATAGCGTAGATCTTCAGAGTCTTGCCGTCAACTGTGATAGTACCTGCCTCGTCATCAGCGGTAACAGTGTGAAGGTTCTCGCCGATCTTTCCGCAGTAACCGCCCTGAGCGGTATCGTACTTGAGAAGATGAGCAAGCATGGAAGGCTTGGTCAGGTCGTTGATAGCAACAACCTCGTAGCCCTCAGCGCCGAACATCTGACGGAAAGCAAGACGGCCGATACGGCCAAAACCATTAATAGCAACTTTAACTGACATGGGATTTTACCTCCTAAAATTATTACTATCCTTATTTTACACCATTTCGCAGAATTTATCAAGTGTTTTTGATAAAAAAATCACGAAGTCTGAGTAATTTTTTTCTGGGGTCATTTTTATATGCACTGCAAACGGCGGTTTTTGGGCATATTCGGGGAACAGTTCCCGACGATCAATATCTTATACAATAAAAATTTACATATATGAAATATCTCTAGGCGCATAAAAAATCGGGAAACACATAGAATAAGCGTTTCCCGATGTGAATATTTTATTGTGCTTCGTAATCCTTTGCAATAACAAACGCCTTATCCAGCAGTGCGATGGTGTCATTCCAGCGTGCGGCGGAATTCTCTCCGCCCATAACAACGGCGATTATCTGATGGTCGTAACGCTCCGCAAGCTCCACAACGCAGTAGCCCGCTTCGTCGGTCATACCCGTTTTCATTCCCTTGGAATAGCAGTAGTAGAACTGGCTGTAAGGGTTTATCATAACGTTGGAATTTTTCCAGTAAATGACCTCGCCGCTTAAAAATGTCTGTGTCAGGTCAACCTTCTGAACGGATTCGGCTATCATATCGCAGTCCTTGGCGTAAAGGGCGATTTTCAGCATATCCATAGCTGTGGTGTAATGGTCATCATCATGGAAACCGTCGGGATTTGCGAAATGTGTGTTCTGCGCTCCGATACGCTTTGCCTTGCGGTTCATCATGGTGACGAACTCCTTGACTGCGCCTTCGTCGGACATATTGGGATTGTCCGCAATAACACGTCCGATATTTGCGGCGGTAACGTAGGCTGCGTCATTTCCCGAGGGGAGCATAAGTGCGTCTATCATCATTTCGGTAGACAGCTGACTGCCCTTGTTGAGATATGCAAGGCTGGAGCCGGGATTTACGAAATCCAGCTCATCGCCCGCAGTGAAAACGAAATCCTCGTCCGCATAATCCAGCGCAACTGCGGCTGTCAGCAGCTTTGTGGTGCTGGCGGGATAGCATTTCTCCTCTGCATTTTTTGCATAGAGAATGGTGTTTGTGGTAACATCGTAAACTACCGCATATTTGGAGCTTATCTCCATATCAATGGGATAGGTCTTTTCGCTATTCGGAATGGGTTCCGCCGTTTCGGGAGCGACGGTTTCAAACGCCGTTTCGGCAGGCTCGGCTGCCTGATAATCCTCGGCGGCGATAATATCGTTTGCGGCGACCGCTTCTGCTTCAATGTTGCGGACAACCCTCTTTACGCCGTTTATGCCCGCCACGGAAACGGTTACAAACACAGCCGCCATAACGGTGAGCTTCAGCCGTGCTTTGAGCATTTGCTTTCTGCGGTATGCGGAGCTTCTTGCGATAGGTCTTGATTTATAGCTGTAATTTTTCATATCCTGCTTTCTTTTGTTGTCGGGAAATTCCCGTTGGTTTATCTCTGTTCGGCTGTCGTTACGGAATTTCTCCGACAGCACCGTACATTATATTTTACCATAGTCTGCACATTATTTCAACTGTGATTTTACATAAAAAACATACAGATATTCCGACAGACAGCAAAACCCCCGTTCTCAGAAAAAGTGTTCCGAAAACGGGGGAGAAAATCTGTGTTAAAATGCCTTACTGTCTGTCGTTGAAAATCTTGAAGAGGTCGGTGAAATCATCGCCGGGTTTTGTATTCTTGGCTTCCTTGACGCTTTCAAGCACTCTGGAATTGTCAACGGTATCCACGATAGGCTTTACTTCGTCCTCAAAGCCCGTAGCGATAACTGTGATATTGATCTCGTCGCTGAGATTTTCATCGAAGGAGGTACCGAAGATCATATCAACGCTGGGGTGAGCAGCCTCGGAAATAAGCTTGGTGGCTGTGTCCACATCGGAGGAGAGAACGTCCTCGGACATAACGATGTTGACCAGCAGCCTTGTTGCGCCCTTGATAGAGGTTTCCAGCAGGGGGCTGGAGATAACTGCGTTTGCAGCCTCCTGAGCCTTATCCTTGCCCGAGCCGTGACCGATAGCCATATGAGCATAGCCTGCGTTCTTCATGGTGGTTTCAACGTCGGCAAAGTCAAGGTTAATCATACCTTCAACGGTAATAAGCTCTGCGATGGACTTAACGCCTGTTTTCAGGATATTATCAGCCAGCGCAAAGGATTCCTTCATAGTAAGGGGCTTTTCGGAGCCGACCAGCAGCTTTTCGTTGGGGATAACAACGAGAGAGTCAACATGCTTCTTGAGCTCCTCGATACCCTTTTCCGCCTGGAGCATTTTAGCCTTCTGCTCAAAGTTAAAGGGCTTTGTAACAACAGCGACTGTCAGAATATCCATTTCCTGTGCGATCTCCGCAACAACGGGAGCTGCGCCCGTACCTGTGCCGCCGCCCATACCTGCTGCAATGAATACCATATTTGCGCCCTTGAGAGCAGCAGCGATCTCATCTCTGTTCTCCTGTGCGGAATCGGAACCGATATTGGGCTTGTTGCCTGCACCTCTTCCTCTGGTCAGCTTTACGCCGATCTGTACCTTTGTGCTCGCCTTAGAGGAGCTGAGAGCCTTGGCATCGGTATTGACCGCTATGTAGTCAACATCCTTGATGCCCGAAGTTACCATGCAGTTAAGTGCGTTTCCGCCGCCGCCGCCGACACCAACAACCTTTATATTAATGTCGGGGATAAAAGAAGTATCGTTATCCAGCATAAAGTCGCCCATTTGAAAATCCTCCTATATATAACATCTCTATTATTTCTAAATTTTAACCTGATAATACATATTATTATAATAACACATTTTTTCAATAATATCAAGTGAAAATTCAGTTTTTTTTCAATTATTTAAAGATTATAGAACTTGTATAAATCATTTTGATGAAAATACGGAATTTTTGTGTAATTTACTCCGATTGACTGCCGTTTTCGCTGTCTGTTTCGACGGGATCGCCGTTTTCATCGGTAACTATCTCCGTTTCTGAGATGCCGTTCTTCCTGTCCTCGATGTTCTGATAATACTGCTCAATGCCGCTTTTTTCCATAAACGACGCCGAACCGTTGAACATGGTCAGGACACCCTCTGTCTTTGAGCCGATTTTCTCGCTGAGGATTATCTCGGTGAATTTCAGCTTGTAATCCAGCTCATTCACAGAACCCAGACGCACCTCAACACGGTCGTCGAAAAGGTACTTTATATTATATCTGTCGGTAACGTCAATGTAGGAAACCTTTTCGGTCTGTCGTGTATTCATTGCTTCGCAGACGGAAAGCATTGCATTCAGCTTGCCCTCGTCGTCCGCCGATTCAAACATCATTCCCGGTTCCAGATCATAGACGGGTTCTGAGCCCTTAATAAGGTAAAGCCCCGTGACAGGCGTTTGAGAACGGTCGAAAATCTTCCCCGTGGTGCTCATAATAAGGTAGTCGTTCTCCGCTTCAAGGCAAGCCATCGGTTTGCATACCTTAACGCTTATCTCAATGCCCGTAGGCAGCTTTCTTTTGACCTCGCAGGATTCCAGATAGACGACGTTCTGCATTATCTGTTCGGCGTGGCTCGACATTTTGGTGAGGAACATATTCTCGCCGTATTCCAGACCCGAAGCGTTTATTATTTCGGCTTCGTCATACTGTCCGTCACCCGTTACGGTTATCTTTTCGATATTGAAAAAAATAGTTAGGGACAGAATTATCATTATCAGGAAAACGATAGTGAAAATTATCTGCATATATACTCGAATAACACGTTTTCGCTTTTGCCTTGCCTTGTCGGAATTCGACTGCCGTCCGCTGTCCCGTTTTACAACATCATTCATAGAGATTCTCCTGTTGAAATTGTCAGCCGATACGTCTTACAGATGCACCTGCCGCTGACAGAACGTCCTCAATATTTTCATATCCTCTGTCCATATATTTAACGCCGCCAAGCGTTGTTCTGCCCTCTGCGGACAGTGCCGCAACAGCCAGCGCAGCCCCGCCTCTAAGGTCGGAGGCTTCAACGTTTGCACCGTAAAGCGTGGGGACGCCGTTTACAACAGCGACCTTCCCCTCGGCGATAATGTCAGCACCCATTCTGCGAAGCTCGCCAACGTGCTTGAAGCGGTTTTCAAATATATTTTCGATAAAAACCGTGCTGCCCTCCGCCTTGCAGACAGCTGCCATTACCACCGCTTGCATATCCGTGGGAAATCCGGGATATACCATAGTGCGGACGGTACCGGGTGCTTTCGTGCGCTTGTTTGCACGGATATAGATGCCGTCATTTCCAAAGCTGAGCTGACAGCCCATCTCCTCGAAAACGGACAGCACCGAGTCCAGATGACGGTGCAGAGCGTTTTTCACATACAGCTCGCCCCCCGCCGCAGCACAGGCAGAAAGCCACGTTGCAGCGCATATCCTGTCGGGCATAACGGTGTATTCGCAGCCGTGAAGGGGTTTGCCGCCGTTTATGACGATCGTACCGCCGCCGTCCCCCGAAATATCTGCGCCGCACATACGGAGAAATTCGGCAAGGTCGGCAATTTCGGGTTCTCTTGCACAGTTTTTGATGACCGTTTCGCCCCTTGCGCAGACGGCTGCCAGCATAATATTTTCCGTTGCGCCCACCGATGGAAACGGCAGGGCAATTGAAACGCCGTTCAGCCCGTTTTCCGCCGTGCAGATGAGCCGTCCGTGTTCCTCGGAAATGTCGGCACCCATCTTTTTCAGGGCGGAAATGTGCATATCGATGGGTCGGGGACCCAATTCGCAGCCCCCGGGATATGACAGGACGCATTTCCCCGTTTTCCCGAGGACAGCCCCCAGAAAAATCACCGAGGAACGCATCTCCCGCATAAGCTGCTCGGATATTTCCGAAAGGCAGCCGTCCCCGTCAACGGTAACGACGTTTCCCTCCGCCTTTATCCTGCACCCGAGTGTGGTAAGTATGCGCATTGCGGAATATGTATCGGAAATTCGGGGGACGTTTCTGATGACCGTCTGTCCCCGTGGAAGAAAAGCGGCGGCAAGTATGGGCAGAGCGGAATTTTTTGCGCCCTGAGTGATTATCTCGCCTGACAGCCGCCTTCCGCCGTCAATAACAAGCCTTTGCATAGAAAACCCTCCAATAATGATTTATTGGTGTATTCTATGCGAGCGGGCTTTTATTTGTCAATCAGTCCCGAAATTACCCTGTAAATCCTGTCGGGCGTGTCGGAAATTGCAAGTGAAGCGGCATTTGCGCTTAAAACTGCCAGCCTGTCGGGGTCGTGATAAAGCTCGTCAACGGTCTTTATCAGCAATTCGGAGGTAAGGTCCTTCTGCTCAAAAACCACCGCAGCACCCGCATTTGCCAGCACCATTGCGTTGTGATACTGATGATTTCCCGCAACAATGGGCGACGGGATAAGTATAGAAGCCCGCCCCACCGACTCTATCTCGCAAAGCGCATTTGCACCCGAACGGCTGATGATAAGGTCTGCCGCCGCCATGCAAACGTCCATATTGTCGATGTATTCCTTCACCATAAGGCGGGGATTGTTTTCGAGAGTTACGCCCTTTTCGGTCAGAGATTTAACGAAAGTATCTTTACCCATCTGACCGTAGCTGTGAATGTGATTTATCTGTCTGCCGTTTTTCTGCGACCATGCAATAAGGTCGGAAACGGTTTCGTTTATCATTCCCGCACCAAGGCTGCCGCCTGTGGAGAGAATGCAGATGCCGTCGTCAAGACCAAGCTGACGTTTTGCATCCTGCCTGCTGCGGTGGGTAAAGCCCTTTCGCACGGGCAGACCTGTTACGGTATATTTCACGGAGGCGTCGAAATAATCCTTTGCCGCTTCGACGGTAAGCATTACCTCATCAACCCTTTTTGTCAAAAGACGTGTGGTTACTCCGGGGTATGCGTTCTGCTCGTGGATAGCGGTGGGAATGCCCATCTGCGCCGCCTTCATAACGATAGGACCGCTGACATATCCGCCTGTGCCTATGACAATATCGGGCTTGAAGCCGTCGATTATCTGCTTTGCACGGTGTCCCGCAGTGGTGAGATATGCCACGGACTTGATGTTTCGGGCAATATTTTTCGGAGTAAGCTTTCTCTGAAATCCGCTGACCTTAATGGGAGCAAACTCTATCCCCGCTTTGGGAACAAGCCTTGCCTCCATTCCGTTTGGAGTTCCCGCATACAAAAATTCGGCGTCGGGACGCTTTTCCTTGATTATTGAAGCGATAGCAAGGGCGGGATTAATGTGCCCGGCAGTTCCTCCGCCGGCTAAAAGTACCTTTAACAATGTCTATCAGTCCTTTATTCTGTGGATTCGCAAAATGCCGCTTAATGGGTGTTTCCCACCTAGGTACGTCACTAATCAGCACTTGCTTCACTTGGCTTCGGGGCATTATTCTGCTTTGGGGGCGATGAGAAGATACATTGCCTTGAAACATTCAGTATAACGCCCATCTGTGCCAGCTGCATACAAAGCGCAGTTCCGCCGTAGCTGAAAAACGGCAGTGAAATTCCCGTATTTGGGATAGCGTTTGTGACAACTGCGAAATTGAACATTGCCTGAAGCCCTATCTGGAAGGTAAGTCCCACTACAAGTATCATACCAAATTTGTCGGGAGCCTTTGTGGCAATGTAGAAGCCTCTGAACACGAACATCAGGAAAATAAGGATAACGAGAACCGCTCCGCAGAAGCCCAGCTCCTCGCATACCACCGCAAAAACAAAGTCGTTTTTCGACTCGGGGAGATAGAGGAATTTCTGACGGGAATTTCCCAGACCCATTCCGAAAAGTCCGCCCGAACCGATGGCGATAAGGGAATTCTGCGTCTGCCATTCCTTGGAAGATGTGCCCGCAAATGGGTTCTGCCATACGTTGATACGTTCGGTAAAGTAGCCGATACCGTCGACGTTTATCTTATAGGCAACGATAATGCAAACCGCTCCCGCCGCTACTCCCGCCAGAAGCAGCAGATGTCTTATTCTGACGCCGCCTACGAACATCAGCACAATTCCGATAGCGCAGATGATGATAGTCGCGGAAAGATGGGTCTGCGTCAGGACAAGCACTGCGGGAAGTCCCAGCAGCACCAGAAACGGTGTTACGCCGTAGGAGAACTTATCCAGCTTTGAATAATTCATGGAGATAAGGTACGCAAAAATTATGATAATTGCAAACTTTGTTATCTCCGAGGGCTGAAATTCAAAGCTTGTGCCGGGTATGACGAGCCAGCGTTTTGCGCCGTTGTGATCCCGACCGAGGGGTGAGAATTTTACCAGAAGCAGCAGCACCAGCTGGAATACATATAATCCGTAAGCAATAATGGGCTTTCGAAAATTATGGTAGTCGAAGTAGGAGAGAAAGTACATGGCAGCAAGTCCCAGAGCCGAGAAAATAAGCTGCTTTGAGATGTAAGCGGTGCCGTCGCCGTTTTCCTCCTTGATAGCCCATGCGTAGCCTGCGGAGAACATCATTATCAGACCGAACACAAGCAGTATGAACACTATGGAAAAGAATACCAGATCCATTGGTCCCTGAACGATTTTTTCCTGATAGCCCCGTGAATTTTTCTTGTCCCATTTTATATTACGGGCAGCCTCCGCCAATGCAATACGCCTCCTTGAAATTCTATTGCGGTTATTTTAACGAGAATTGTAGGGGACGCATCCCGTCCCGCATTTTCCGATAGAACTTTTGTAACCTGCGGGCGGGGAAACCCCGCCCCTACAAATAATGATTTAAACGGGATTTTACACCATCATTATAACATTTGCAATAACGCCCGCTACAAGTCCCACAAGAGAGAAAGCTATCACTATCTTGTATTCCGACCAGCCGCAAAGCTCAAAATGATGGTGGATAGGGGACATTTTGAAGATACGCTTGCCTGTTGTCTTAAAGCTTATTACCTGAATAACAACGGAAAGCGCTTCGCAGATGTAAACTATTGCCACAAGGAAGAAAAGCAGATGCTGTCCTGTCATCATGCCCAGGGCAGCCACCGCACCTCCCAGGTACATGGAGCCTGTGTCGCCCATAAACACCTTTGCGGGGTGGAGATTCCATACGAGAAATCCCACGCAGCCGCCAGCCACCGCAACGCCGAAAATGGTGCATTCCCACAGTCCCAGAACGGAGAGCATCATGACGAAGGAAAGGGAGGAAACGACTGTCACCGTCGAACAAAGTCCGTCAACGCCGTCGGTGAGATTTACCGCATTTACGATATATATGAGCACGAGTATCATCAGAGGATAGTAGAATATCCCGAAATCAACGTCACCGAAGAAGGGGAGAAGTATCTTTGTGTCGTCCCCGAGAAGCTTTAAGACCCACAAAAAAGCGGAGGTCAGAACAAGCTGCATGACCATTTTCTGCTTGGGATTAAGCCCCTTGTTCTGCTTTTTTACCGCCTTGATGTAGTCGTCGATAAAGCCGATGCCGCTGTTCAAAAGCGCAAAGCCCATGCAGGTGAGTATTCGGTAAAGTGGCAGGTCTTTTCCCATAGGTACGCCGTTTTCCGTGGTCGAACGCCAGAGGAGAAATCCCACAGAAGCAGCCACCAGCGAGCCGATAATGAACATAAATCCGCCCATCATAGGCGTTCCCTGCTTTTTCTTCTGACTTTCCAAAGCCGCTCCCACGAACTTTTCAATAGTCTGCCCAAAATGGAGCTTTTTAAGCAGGGGAATGAGAAAAATTCCCGTTGCCGCCGAAATTCCGAAGGCAAGCGCAGCGGTCACAACGTTTATCCATAAAGCCATTTTATTCAACCTTTCCGAAGCTCACTGATAATATTTTCCAGCTTCATTCCTCTGCTGCCCTTGAAAAGCACCGTATCTCCGTCGGAAATTTTCGCTTTCAGCCATTCGACAAGCATAGCGGGATCGTCCGTGCTGCCCGAATGCAGTCCCGCTTCATCGGCGGCAGCGGCGATATACTTAGCCATTTTTCCATAGCAGGCGATGTAGTCAAGCTTCTTTTCGGCGGCATAGCGTCCGATCTCTGCGTGAAGCTCGGGGGAACGTTCACCCAGCTCCAGCATATCCGCAAGAACAGCACCCCGTCTGCCCGTGCATTTCATATCGCAGAGGGCGTCAATGGAAGCCTTCATGGAGGTGGGTGAAGCGTTGTAGCAGTCTATAACAGCGGTAAATCCGCCTATTTTCTCGATTTTCTGCCGCATTCCCGAGGGGACATAGCTTGCAAGAGCCGCAGCAGCCTTTTCAAGGTCGGCACCCAATTCCGCCGCCGCAGCCACCGCCGCCAGAGCGTCAAGAGCGTAATGCTTTCCGATACAGGGCAGCTCACAGGGGATAGATCTCCCGTCCGAAACAATGTCAAAACGAAGCTTTTCTTCCTCCTGAACGATATTTTCTGCAACATAATCGCAGTCCTTGTTCTCGATACCGAAGCTTATCACCTTTCTGTCGGCAACAGAGCGGGTCAGGGGGAAAAGCCGTTCATCATCGCCGTTTACGATAAGGGGTGCGGAAGGCTTTGCGCCCGCAAGAATTTCCAGCTTTGCCTTTAAAATATTGTCCTGACTGCCAAGCTGTTCCAGATGGCAAAGCCCTATATTTGTTATGAGGCAGACATCGGGGTTTGCCGCTTTGGACAGCCTTTCTATCTCACCGAAGCCCGACATTCCCATCTCGATAACGGCGGCTTCAAAGCTGTTGTCAAGGCGGAAAAGTGTAGTGGGCAGACCTATTTCATTGTTGAGATTGCCCTCGGTTTTAAGCGTCTTAAATGCCGATGATACCGCCAGAGCAGTCAGCTCCTTTGTGGTGGTTTTGCCAACACTTCCCGTAATTCCGATAACCTTAACGGGCAGAGTGCGCCTGTAATATCCCGAAAGGTCAAGCAGAGCCTTTCTAGTGCTTTCGCATACGATCGACGGAATTCCGTCAAGCCTTTTTTCGCTGAGGACGGCAGCTGCGCCCTGTGCAATGGCGGAAGCGGCAAAGTCGTGTCCGTCAAAGCGTTCGCCCTTTATGGCAATGAAAAGGCAGCCCGCTTCGATTTTCCTCGTGTCGGAGGAAACGGTGGTTATTTCCTTTTCGGGAGATATGCCGCAAAGCTCGCCGCCAACGGCTTTTCGGATCTCATCGACAGTTATTTTTTCCATAAAAATTCCTCATTCAAGATAATTCTGCAAGAGCCTCGGCAGCAATTTCACGTTCGTCAAAGTGGATATGCTTTCCGCCCGCAAGTATCTGATAATCCTCGTGACCCTTGCCCGCCAGCAGCACCAGATCGCCCTTTTTTGCGATTTTTACGGCATGGAAGATAGCTGCCTTTCGGTCGGTGATGCGGTCGCAGGGCTTTGTGCCGGTCAGTCCCGTGAAAATGTCGTCTATGATAGCATCGGGGTCCTCGTTTCGGGGATTATCCGATGTTACTATCAGATAGTCTGCGTATTTTTCCGCCGCCGCACCCATTTTGGGACGCTTTGTCCTGTCCCTGTCGCCGCCGCAGCCGAAAAGGCAGATAAGCCGTCCCGAAATTTGCTCTTTGAGAGCAGGAAGGACGTTTTCCAGCGCATCGGGGGAATGGGCATAGTCGCAGATAAGCATAAAATCCCGTCCCGTGGGGATAATTTCACACCGTCCCCGAACGCCCTTGCTTTCTTCAAGGGACTTTTCGATAATGTCTGCGGAAACGCCCATTTTCAGAGCGACCTTAACGGCAGCTGCGGTATTTGCGGCATTGAACCGTCCCATCATACCAAGAGAAATGGGGTATTCCTTGCCGAAATCGCTGAGGATAAAGTGTATTTTATCGCCCCTTGCGGCAATGTCCCGTGCGTTCACATCGGCGTCGGGGTGCAGACCGTAGGAGCATTTTTCGCAGGAAATTTCGGTAAACAGGCGTTTGCCGTACTCGTCGTCCGTATTCACAACGGCAAATCCGCAGCGGTCGAAAAGCAGCCGCTTTGCAAGATAGTAGTTTTCCATATCTCCGTGATAGTCAAGGTGATCCTGAGTAAGATTTGTGAACACGGCATAGTCGAAAAACGCAGGACCTATGCGGTTCTGATGGAGTGCAAAGGAAGTGACCTCCATTACCGCAGCCGTGCAGCCGTCAGCGCACATCTTCTCGAAAATGCTGTAAAGCTCGCCGACCTTTGGGGTGGTGGGGGTGGATTCGTCCCTTTCAATGGGTTCCGTGCCCGAAAATACGCCCGTAGTGCCGATAAGACCGACCTTTCTGCCGTCTTTTGCGAGAATATCACGGATAAGTGTGGTCATGGTGGTCTTGCCGTTTGTGCCCGTCACGCCGATAAGAGTCAGCTTTTTTTCGGGGTGACCGTGCATGGCGGCAATCAGATAGCCGTAAAAATATCGGGAATTCTCGACGATTATTTGCTTGGGAAGTCCCAGATCACGTTCGCAGACAACAGCCGCTGCGCCCTTTTTCAGCATATCCTCGGCGGCGGAATGTCCGTCAAACCGTCCGCCCTTGACGCAAACGAAGATGAAGCCCTCGGCAATATCCTCCGTAAAATCGGAAACGCCGCTTATTTCGGGGTTTTCCGTCAAAAGCTCTCTGTCAGCCTTGTATTCTGCGTATTTTCCTGCGTCCTCAAGAAGCTGTGCGAGTTTCATATAAAAGTTCCTTTCGGTAGTGAATTTTACGGGATATTTTTTCCAAATTCACGGAATTTATCCATCGGATTTTACCACGAAAACCACTTCAACAATAGTACCCTTGGGCACGGACGCACCCGGAGTGTAATTCTGGAGTGTCGCCAATGCGCCCTCACGCTGTGCAGCACCGCCGCTGACCTTCAGGTTCAGGTCGTATGCAGCAAGAGTTTCGTTTGCCTGAGAAAGGGTCATGCCCGTAAGGTCGGGGACCTCTGTGGTCTTTTCCTCATATTCCTCGTCGGTGTAGAGAATGACCTTTCCGTTTCTGCGGACGGAGCTTCCACGAGCGGGAACCTGCCCTGTGACCTCCTCGCCGCTGCCGATAACAACGGGGTTCAGTCCCAGAGATGTAAGGGTATCGGAGGCTGTTGCCACGGACTGCTCCACTACGTCGGGGAGAGTGATGTCCATCTGAGCAAGCTCCTCCTCGGTATATTCGGGATAATATCCCAGATAGGGGAGTGCTTCCTTGAGAACGTCCGCAACTGCGGGGGCAGCAACAACGCTTCCGTAGTAATCCTTGCCCGTAGGCCAGTCTACCATAATGAGAATGATTATTTCGGGGTCGTCGGCGGGGGCAAATGCGCAGTATGACGAAACATAAATATCATCTCTGTTCAGACGGTTGTTTTCCTCCTGATTTTGAGATGTACCGGATTTTCCGCCGATTTTGTAGCCCTGTATGTAAGCGTTTGAACCGTTTTTCGTATTTACAACGTCCTCCAGAACCTGACGCATCTGAGCGGAGGTTTCTTCGGATATTACCTGACGCCTGATATTCGGCTCGGCTTTTTTCACAACATTTCCGTTTGAATCAACTATCTTATCCACAACATATGGTGTTACCAGCTTACCGCCGTTGATAACTGCGGCATATGCGGTTATCATCTGAATGGGGGTGAGGGTAGTAGTCTGACCGAAGGAGCAGGAGCCCAGCTCAACGGGACCCATTCTGCTGTAAGGAACATAAAGGCTTGTTGCCTCGGAGGGCAGGTCAATTCCCGTAGGCTCAGTAAGACCGTAGGCTGCGAAGTATTTGCAGAAGCTTTCCGCACCCAGCGCCTGTCCTATCTGCACGAAGGCGGGGTTGCAGGAGTTTGTCATGGCTGTGGTGAAATCCTGCGTTCCGTGGGAATAGTTAGCCCAGCAGTTGAAGGGCGTGCCTGCCACGTTGATGGTCCTTCCGCAGTTAAAGGTGGAGTTCAGGGAGATTACCTTTTCCTCCAGTGCAGATGAACCCGTGATTACCTTGAAAACCGAACCTGGGTAATATCTTTCGGAAATTGCCTTATTTTTCCACTGCTTTTCTCTGAGAGCGGCGTAAAGCTCGTCATATTCCTCTTCATTGGTGACGGCGGCAAGCTTTGCCCTGTCAAGCTCGCTGTAAATGGTTGTGCGGTCGTTCAGGTCAAAGCCGGGGACGCTTGCCATTGCCTTGATAGCGCCCGTTTTTGCTTCCATTATGATTCCGCAGGTTCTGTTCTGCGGGTTAAAGTCGGAAACCGTGCTTTCAAGAGCCTTTTCCAGATAATGCTGCAAGGTCATATCGAGAGTGAGGTAGAGGGAGTTTCCGTTCTGCGCCTCGTACATTTTGTCGTTTTTATAGGGCATTTCCTTGCCGCTTGCGTCGGTGGCGGAGATAATTTTTCCGTCAACGCCTGCCAGATAGTCGTTATACTGCAATTCAACGCCGTACTGACCGTCGCCCTCGGCATTGGTAAAGCCGATAACGGCAGCGGCAAGCTCATTTTGCGGGTAATAACGCTTGGTGTCATTCTGTTCAAAGACCAGCTTGTAGCCTATGTTCTGTTCGGTGAGATAGGCGTTTATCTCGTCCCAGACCTGCTTTTCCACCTTTGTGGCAATATTTTCCTGACGGCGGGAGGTTTTCTCGTATTTATCGAGAATGGTCTGCCTGTCAACGCCCAGCTTTTCGGAAAGACAGTCGGCAATGACCTTCTTCTGACGCTCCTTTTCTGCGGGGTCCTTGATGGCGTCAATTCCTGCGGGGTCGATGGCTACTGTGTAAACGGTGGCGGACTGTGCCAGAATTTTTCCGTTGCAGTCGTAGATGCTGCCTCGGTTTGCGCTTACGGTAATGCTGCGGAACTGCTTGTCATTTGCCATTGCCTGATATTTTGCGCTGTCCTGCACAGAAACGGTAAACAGGTGGAAAACCACATAGCCGATAAATACGAGCATAACGGGTACAACGACAAAATGAAGTCTGTTGACCATTTTTGAGGTTGGCTTCAGCGACATTGACATTACCGTCCTTTCCGAATTTTTCGGTTTCATGCCTTTAATCAAAACACGGGCTGCAAAAAAATTATGCAGCCCCGTTATAATCTTATTAGAAAATATGTGTATAAATGCCCGTCGGCGGAGAAAAATTAGCCGTTGAGATATTCCCAGACCTCCACAGCCTTGTTTTTGAGCGACGTAAAGAAATCCTCCTTGACCTCGGGTATCTCCACAACGCTGTCCGCTTCGACCTTGATGTATTCTATCTGAGATTTGTTAAGCTTTTCCAGACCGAGAACATTTTCGGCGTAATTTTCAACGTTTTTCAGTGAGCTTCTGCCGTCTATCTCCGACTTCATACGATTATTTTCGTCCTGAAGCTGGGCGATGGACTGATTTTGCTGCCGTATCTCGCTGTAAAGCTGAGCGTTTTCTACCTTGGAGATTACAATAGTGCTTATTGCAAGTCCGATAACTGCGATAGTTGCGATAGCTTTCGGAGCGGAGCCGGCGTTGACCATTCCTCTCTTTTGAGTGAGCCTTATTTTGGGTTTCTTTTCTGGTGCTCTTTCTTCAAATCTCGAAAGGTCATAGGCTAAATTATTTCTGTCTGCCATAAACACCGACTCCTTTCCTTGTATATTTTACTTCATTCTACACTAAATTTATAGCTTTTCTATAATCCTGAGCTTTGCGCTTCTTGCCCTGACGTTTCTTTCCAGCTCCTCCTCCGACGCTTCGGCGGGCTTTCTCAGCACAAGCCGACCTTTCGGAGTATTTCCGCAGATACAAACGGGGAAGTCGGGCGGGCAGGTACAGCCCTTGCAGAATTCCGCAAAATGCTGCTTAACTATCCTGTCCTCCAATGAGTGGAAGGTGATAACGCACAGTCTGCCGCCCGTTTTCAGCATATCAAATGCGTCGTTCAGGGCTTTTTCAAGATGTGCAAACTCGTCGTTTACTGCAATTCTTATTGCTTGGAAGGTCTTTTTGCAGGGGTTCTTGTCCCGCCTTTTTGCAGCGGGGACGGACATTCTGATAATATCCGCAAGCTGCAAGGTGGTTTCGATAGGTGCTTTTTCCCGCTCCCTGACGATATTTGCGGCAATTCGTCCTGCAAACTTTTCCTCGCCGTAGCGGAAGATAATATCCGAAAGCTCCTTCTGAGAGAAGCTGTTGACAATATCCTTTGCGGAAATGCCCTCCTGTGACATTCTCATATCAAGGGGAGCGTCGTTGTGATAGGAAAAGCCTCTTTCCGCCTCGTCCAGCTGATGGGAGGAAACGCCTAAGTCCATCAGGATACCGTCTGCGCTGTCAATTTCCAGCCGTTTGCAAATATCCTTAATCTCGTCGTAATTTCCTCTGACCACCCTTGCGTTATATGCCGAAAGGCGTTCGGTGGCGGTAACAACGGCGTCGGGGTCACGGTCGATGCCCACAAGCAAGCCCGTTGTGAGCCGCTTTGCGATCTCGGAGGAATGTCCCGCTCCGCCCACCGTTCCGTCAATGTAAATGCCGTCGGGCTTTATATTCAGCCCCTCAATGACTTCATCGAGAAGCACGGGGATATGTTTAAATTCCATAGTAAGCCTTTCATCAGAAGCCAAGCTCGTCCATCGCCTCGGTAAGCATATCCTCGGAGAAGGAATCGTTCAGCTTGTTCCATCTGTCCTTATCCCATATCTCTGCACGGTTTACGGCACCGATGACCATAACGTCCTTTTCAAGTCCCGCATATTCACGGAGATGTGCGGGGATAAGTATTCTTCCCTGCTTGTCCGCTTCGATCTCGGCGGCGTTGGAAAAGAAGAATCTCTGAACGTTTTTGCCCTTTGAAAGGGGCATACTGCTTATCTTTTCTTCCATAACAGCCCATTCTTCACGGGAATAGACGAAAAGGCAGCCGTCCAGACCTCTTGTGATAATGAAGCTGTCACCCAGAGATTCACGGAGCTTGGTGGGGAAATTCATTCTGCCTTTTGCGTCGATATTATGGCTGTAAGTGCCCATTAACGAGCTTCCCGGCATATTTCCCACTCCTTTCCGCAGAGTCACCGAAAGCCGCTCCCTTTATTATTTAAGGGAACGGACCTCATTATCCGTATGATTTGTGGTTAGTTTCACCACTTTTGACCACTTTTAACCACTGAATATATTATACAACAGTTTCCGTTAAATTGCAACCGTCCGCAAACAAATTAATCTGTAAAATAAAAAGAAATTTTATGCCGATTTTAATGCAATTTACACAAAAGAAGCAGCCATTATATGGTAATAATTCCATTTTTTGGGAATTATACCAAATTTTGAGTGAATACCCCGTAATATGCGGTTTCCTAATTATTCCACTTTCCACACCTCACATTAAACAAAAAATCTCCCGTACAACGCCGATTTACGGCATCATACGGGAGATCTCCCTATACTTTATCAATTTTGTTCCGCAGAGAAAACCTCCAGCCACTTGCTCCTGATAGTTCCTATCATAGAAGCGGCGGCGTAGTGCATTATGGCTGCTGCGTTTGCGGCAACCTCCAAAAGTCCGCAGTATTTGTCCACAAGGATAATAACAACGGTTTCACGATAACGGGGGAGGGCAAGGTTCAGCGGGAACATATGCTTAACGATAATGTCCTTCTCCAGCTCGGTTATCTCAAAATTTTCCATAACATTGTCAAGGGCGCATTTTGCATGGGTGAAGCCGTGAAGCCGTTCACCCTTGGCAGGCTTGTAGGTGTGCCAGTCGTACAGAAAAAGGTCGTGAAGAAGCCCTGCTCTGGCTGCCGCTCTCGTATTCCACGAAAACAGGCGGCAGATACGGTAATTATAATATGAAACATTCAGGCAGTGCTGGAAACAGGTGGTGCTGCCGTGATGGGTAAACTCTTTCATTTTCATGACCAGCTCATTGTCGAGAAGGTCGGAAACAAGGTTATAATAATCAAGCTTGTCGCAGCTTGTCAGGTCTATCCTCGAGCCGATAGCTCTGAGCTCGTTCAAATTTATCCCCCCTGATTTTTTGGGAAACCGCCGATATGCTCAACGTTTTCATATTTTTTGTTGCCTTAGTTATGTATCCGGGTGGGTGTTCCCCCGCC
>JAEDOB010000201.1 GCA_016302225.1 Oscillospiraceae bacterium
TGAGATAGAATACACACTGAATTTTATTTCGGAAAGTATTTCTGCGAAATAAAAGGAAGAAAAAAAATCAGCTTGCTATGCTGATGATCGACAAGATTTTCTTTTCCAATGAAAAGGGCGTTGAGATACGTTTCAGTTTTTAATGAAAAGTCGGGTATTCGGAGTGCCCGATTTTTAAGGGATTTATAAAGCTCCTCTTGTTTTGATGGGCAACTTGCTCGTTCATAAAGTCTATTTTCATAAACTTTCTAAACGCATAGCTGTCATAAATTGCATCCTCAACGCCTTCATCGGAGAGGTTGAACCATGTCTGAAGCAGATACATTCTCAGCATTTTTTCTATTCCCTTTGTAGGTCTGCCTCGTTTGCCGGCGGGGTAATACGGACGTACAAATTCCACCCATTCGTCCCAGGAAATTATTTCTTCCATTATGTCGAGAAATTCCTCCCGCTTGGCGTTAGTTTTTTTATTTCTATTATACCATATTTTTCGCCGGTTGGGAAGATTTAATTAGTGTTTCCTTAATAATTAAATGAAGGCTATAAAAAAACGATACATAAATTGTGGCAATTGATAAATTTTTTTTAGCAAACTACTTGCAAAATGTGTTCAAATACGGTATAATATAAAATATAGAATTTTTTGCTAAAAAAAGGCGACGATTTATGAAAAATAATGTAAAAATAAAGCTTATCCTGTCTGCCGCACTTTGTGCCGCATTAATGACGGGATGCCCGCAGTCTGATGATGTTTCGGAAACGGAAACGACCGTGATACCCGAATTTACCGAAGAAACAGATATAATCGAGGGCAGAAAAAATATCTACCTTATTGTAAAAAATCTGACAAGCAGCTATTGGAATGTAGTAATTGACGGCGTGCGTGATGCAGGAAATGAGCTTGACTGCAATATTTTTAGCAGCGGCTCAGCCTCGGAAATGCAGTGGGAACTTCAGTCATCACTTATCGACAAGGCCATTTCCGAAGGTGCAGATGCCATAATTCTGGCGCCTAACGATTCTGTAAATCTTGCCTCCAAAGTCAGCGAGGTCTATTGTACGGGCGTTCCTGTCGTACTTGTTGATACGGTCGTTAATACGGAGAATTACACCATCTGTTACATGACCGACAATCTGCGTGCAGGTCAGAATGCGGCGGAAGAGATGATAAAGCGGTTTGAAGAATCCGGCATAAGCGATGATCGGGAAGCATATGTTGCCATACAGATCGGTGCAAGCACATCTCAGACTATCAATGAGAGAGTTGCAGGTTTCTGTCAGTATTGGACCAAGAATGCACCCGAAAAATGGAAAATAATCGACGAAGTCAAACTCAATGAGGGCAATGTGGATTACGCTGTGACCTGTGCCGAGCAGCTGCTTGACAAATACAGCAATATCAACGGCGTATTCGGAACAAACAACTGTTCAACCGTTGGATTTGCACGAGTTATCAAAAACAGAGAAAGAAAAGATATTGCTGTGGTGGGCTTTGACTATTCCGATGAAATGAAAGAGCTCATTATGGATAAGGATTATAATGCCGCCACAATGCTGCAAAGGCAGTATTCCATGGGTCAGTATGCAGTTCAGTCTGCGCTTGATGCGCTGGACGGCAAAAAAAGTGGCATTAAATTTGTTGATACAGGTGTTGTTACCGTAAACAGCTCAACAATATCTGACAGCGAAATACAGGAAATACTCAGCCACAATTAATTCGGAGGTCAGAAGATAATGAAAAACAACAACGAAAAACAAAACACTTCTGTGCTCTCCGAAGGAAAAGGGTTTTCGTATCATAGAATGATATTTACATATCTCATATGCTGTATTGTCGGACTGCTGCTAATAGTTACTGTGTTCAACGGGATCATCGAAGAGCATGACAAACAGCTAACCAATGAGATCTGCACACTTATTTCCGAAAAGATGGACACATCTATCCAATATATTTCCGCCACAGTAGACGAAATGTCAACACTTATTTCCTACTGTGACAACAGTTCCTTTGAAGAAAGCTATCAGAATATGAAGAAATGCGTTGCGGAGTCAAGTTTTATAAGCATCGGAATAGTTGACAATGACGGAAATCTGTATGCCACAGAATCAGAACGCTACGAGTTTGAAAAATGGGGTCTTACGGATATTGCAATGAAAAGCAACGATGTAACCATATCCGAGCCTTACAGATCCGGCATGACGGGACAGCTCGTTTTCACAATGTTTTCTCAGCTTGAATGGGACGGCGAACGACGTGGTGCAATATTTGTTACATACCCTCTTGACGAGATACAGAATATGGCAAACACCAAATCACTCAATGATCAAACCGAGATATGGATAATGGACGGATATTCCGATAATATTATCCGCTGCACGGGTTCGGGATTCCTCATAGGAAGCTGGAGCAATTTCAAGATTGAAAAGCAGAAAATTAAAAATATTTCCGACTATGAGGTCTGGGAAGCTTGTCTTAGAGCCGGTGATTATTCACGTGCCGTCAACTACACTACCACTGACGGGATAAACTACACTCAGGTGTTCAAGCGCATTGACTTTATGCCCGGCTGGAATATAGTCGTCAGGATACCCAGTCTTTCGCTGTCGAACACGATGCAGCTGTTCCGCTGGGCGAATGTTGCCTTTGCAGCTGTTATTATAATTGCGACGTGTTTCCTTCTTATTTTCACACACAGACGTGAAACCGCCGAAAAGAAAATTTTCGAGAATCTTTCCACCTATGACCCCCTTACAAAGATACTCAACAGACGTGCATTTGAAAAGGCTTCCGCAAAGTTTTTTGAAACCGAAAAAACTCCCGAATGTTCATTCATCTTCTTTGATGTTGACTACTTCAAGCAAGTGAATGACAATTACGGTCATGAGGTCGGCGACTATATTCTTGTGACCTTTGCCGCCGCTCTTGATTCCGTATTCGGTGACAGCGGTCTGGTTTCACGCTTCGGCGGTGATGAGTTTGTTGTTCTTGTCATGTTCGGCAGCAAGCAAGCAGCAGCTGCGATGGTGGAACAATTTGCCGAAAAAGTCAAGGAAATTCGCATTGAATGCGATAAGGATTTCCGACTGCATTTCAGCGCCGGAATGGCAGCCTGCCCCTATGATACAGATAATCTTCCCGAGCTTATGAAATGCGCTGATAACGCACTTTACAAAGTAAAGGAATCAGGCAGAAACGGCTGGAAATGGTATTCCGACAAATAACGAATTTGTTTCTCATAGAGATAACATTTCGTATTGCTGCATAGATCCAATAATAACCGCGAATGTTGGGTAACATAACCGCAAATGCTCCGTGTGGAACATCTACTAAAAATGTTCCGCCGGAGCATCTTTCATTTTACTCATTTTTTTCCGGTGACAAAATATCTGAACTGTTCTGCCTCGACTCCGTAGTGTTATCGTTAAACATTTATTTTTCACTCCATATCAATTCCAATTTGCGGGTGCGACCCGCTGCGAAATCGCGCCGTAAAATAGTGTGAATTGTCGGTTTTGTTTCCGCGCAAATAAGTTTTGCATCAGCCCGACATATTGGAAATTTGCGGGTGCGACCCGCTGCGGAATCGCGCTGTAAATTTGTGTAAATTGTTGGTTTTGTTTCCGCGTAAATAAGTTTTATATCAGCCCGACATATGGAGATTTGGCAGCCTGACTAACGATAGTTTTGTAGGGGACGGGTTTCCCGTCCCGTTTTACCCACTACATCTTATGGCGGGACGGGAAACCCGTCCCCTACATTAACCGGAGCAAATCACCCGCCAAATTTCGATTTGTCAAGCAGCTTATCTGCCCGATTTAGACCATTATACCACAATCAACCAAATAATTCAAGCAAATAATATTCCGAAAGGGAATGACAGTTCTTATCCGAGAAAAACCTCAAACGAAGGAAATAAACATGTACGGCGCAAACGGTAAACTGCGTACCTCTCTTCATCGGAGTAAAAAAATCACAGCACTCACAAGGAATGCTGTGAAAGAAATTGAATGTGTCCTCGAATCAGAACGCTGCTTTATAGATTTCGATAATGTCTTCCTTGGTAAGAGGAACAAAGGAACCCTTTGAGCCGTCACAAGCTTTCTGAGCCATGACTTCAAAATTCTTATCGTCCGTAATTCCCACTGCTCTCAGGTTTGAGGGAAGTCCCATTGTTTCAAAGAAGAATTTTTTCAGTGCGTCTATGCCTGCGTGT
>JAEDOB010000202.1 GCA_016302225.1 Oscillospiraceae bacterium
GGTACTCGTTCTGCACGATAGCCAGCAGATTTTTGTAATCGGATTTTCTGACGAACTCGAACGCCTTTGTCTGCAAGGAGCGTGAAACCTTGTCCATAAGTATCTTTGCCTGTTCCTCGCCGAAAGCCTTTTCGAGGATATTTCTTGCGTAATCCACGCCGCCCTCGGTAATGACCTTCTGTGTCAGACAAAGCTCGTAGAATTCGTTTAAAACCTCATTAACGGTAGTAACATCCGTATAGGGGAGAGTGGAAACCTCGTAGGTGAGCTTTTCCACCTCGTCGTCCCCCAGAAAGCGGTAAACATTGGCGGCATTCTCCGCACCGATAGCGGTAATGACCGTTGCGCACCGCTGAATTGCGGTAAGCTCGGAAATATCACTCATTGTTCGTACCTCCGTCTGCGGACGCTGCCGATGCTGCCGGCTTTTTGCCGTTTTTAGCCGCTTCGTCCTCGCCCTCTCTCATCCAGTTCTTGAGCAGCTGAGCAACGATCTGAGGACTATGCTGTGCAAATTCGCAGATCTCGCGTCTGATAATAACTTCCTTTGTTTCCTGATCGGAATCGGAAAGGCTGGCAATGTTGAGGCCTTCGGTATCCTGCGGATTGAACACCTCGTCGATAATTCCGCCTGCGCCCGCCTGCTGAGCCTCCAGCAGAGCCTTCTCGAATTTCTTCTGCTTTTTCTTTGCGTTTCTTGAAGCGATAAACCAGATAAGCAGTGCAATGATAAGCAGTACCACAACCGCAGCGCCGCCCACAATAAGCTCCTGAGCGGTCATACCGAACATAAACTCCTCCTGCATAGCGGGAACAGTTTCGGTAAGCTTCGGCAGATTGATAACGGAAACAAGCTCCTCGTTAATGCCGCTTGCCCTTGCGCAGCTTTCTGAGATCTGCTCTCTCTGAGCGTCGGAGAGATAGTCCGTGTAAATAACCACTGCAACGGACAGTCCCTTTATGTAATAGCCCTGCTTTTCCAGCTGAGTCTTGTATGTGCTTACAAGGTATGTTTCGGAATCGTCGCTTTCACGCCAGATGCCGCTTTCGCCGTCGGTTCCCGTGGGATAGTTGTCATCGGCATTGGGTTCAAGTCCCGCAGGACCGCCCGCAGCGTCTGTGGAGCCTGCTGCATTGCTTTCGTCACGGTGCTGGAGAACGCCTGCCTGATAGCCGTCGGGATTTTCGGCTTCGGGGGCATATTCGGTGTTTTCCTGAACCTGCTTGTCAAAGTCGAGAACCGCATTTACAGCCACCTCAACGCCGTCCTCGCCGTATGCTCTTGTAAGCATTGCAAGTATCTTCTGCCTGATGGATTCCTCAAAATCCGACTTGAACTTAAACTTTCTCGTTTCCTCGGCAACAACGTCAACGCTTTCCTCGCCCACCAGCAAAAGAACGCCGTTTCCGTCGGTGACGGTGATATTATCCTCGGTAAGTCCCGTACCGCCCAAAGCGTGCATGATAATGGAGTAAATACCCGATTTCTGGTTATTGTTAAGGGTAACTCCGTTTTCAAGATGCAGCGTAACGGACACGGTAGCGGGGAGCTTGTTCTCCACAATTACCGTATTTTTCTGCTCGGGCAGAGAGATGTTCACTATCGCCTGACGAACGCCCGAAAGAGTTTCTAAAGTAGCGGAAAGTCTTTCCTGCGTCTGAATTCGTGCAAACTCACGCTTTTCGTAGTCGGTGGAGAACATATCTATGTTATTTATCCAAGTGGAATAATCAAGGGAATTTTTGGGATAGCCCTGCTCGGCGAGCTTCATGGTCAGCTCGTCCTCGGTGCCCTTTTCGACGATGATCTTACCGCCCGATCTGACGGTAACATCGTAGCCCTCGCTCTGAATAATGGTGGCTATCTGCGAAGCCTCCTCCGAATCCAGACCGTCAAAAAGCACGACTTCCTTTTTAACATTCAGTATAACCGTAATAACTATGGCAGCCGCAACGATAACAGCGGCAATGACGATTATAAGTATTCTTCTTTTCTTCTCCTGAGCCTCCCAGAACTGGGAAAAGGAGCTTAAAACCTTGCTGAAAGGGTTTTCCATCTTTATGTGTTTCCTTCCTTAACCGTCCCTGAAAACGGCGTTTATCTTGATTTTTGCCGCTTACAGCGACATTCCCATAAGCTCCTTGTAAGCGTCAACGGCGGTATTTTTGATGGCAACAAAGGTCTGCACCGCCATCTGAGCCTTTTTAGCGTTCAGGTTAATGGTGTGAAGGTCGTCTATCTCGCCCATAACAAGCTTTACGCTGTCCTCTTGGGTAACACGCTGAGTTTCGGTAACAGCGTCATAAGCCTCCTTGAAAACGTCCTTGAAGGAGGGCTGTGAATCGTTTTCAGCGGCGGGAGCCTTTTCGAGTCCCAACTGAGAGGGAGTGTTAAGGGGTGTTATATTCGAGCTTAAAGGTACAATAAACATAATATTTTATCCTTTCGGTCATTTTCCAAGTTCCATAGCTTTTGTAAGCATTGCCTTAACAGCGGCGATTGCGGAAGCGTTTGCCTCGTAGGAACGCTGAGCCGCCAGCAGGTCAATGTTTTCCTTGGTCTTGTCAACATTTGGCATATAAATGTAGCCTTCCTCGTCGGCGGCGGGATTTTCGGGGTCGTAAACGGGGACAAGCGGAGTTTCGTCCTCCACCACCTGAGTTACCTTAACGCCCGAAAGCCTGTATTTTGAGGAATGCCGGCGGGAAACCTGATCCTCAAGAGTGTCTGCAAAGGTCTTTTTCTCCATAAACACCACCATCTGACGGCGGTAAGCGTCGCCCTCCTCGGTGGCATAGGCATCGGACATGGCAATATTCTGTGAAATAACGTCCATTCTAAGACGCTGAGCGGAAAGTGCCGAAGCACCTATATCAAGGGAATTTATAAAGGACATAAGCCGCTCCTTTCAAATTTCAACGGTTTACTTCTGCAAAACGGCGGAGATCATATCGAATTCATTGTTCATATGGTCAATAAGCGCACTGTACTGATACTGTGCGTCAACCAGCTTCATGGCTTCTGTTTCCACGTTGACGTTGTTTTCGTCGAGGGTGAAGTTCGTGTCGGGATCGGTGGTGGTGACCACACGCAGAGAAACGGGGCGTTTTACCTCTTTTTCCTGATCAGCGGAATGGTAAGCGCACTTGCACTGCTCCTCGGCGAGGACAAGTCCGAAATCAACATTTTTAGCCTTATAATTAGGTGTGTCGGAATTGGAAATGTTATGGCTGATGACCTTTTGCTTGTACCAGACGGCGTCAAGTCCCTGTTCCATCAGCTTAAAGGGGGTATTCTGAAATAAAGCCACAAAAACCGCTCCTTTCGGATATAAATTCGTATTATTACCTGTTATTTTTATTCACATTCTTAAAAAATGGCATACCTATCACATAGTATCATTATTAATTATACACCTTTTTTCTAGTAAATTCAAGACCGAATATTAACAAAATAAGCTGAAATTAATACAAAAAAGTCAGGGCATTTTAGTGTAATTTAGATAATAAAAATTTTACATAGGTAAAAATTTGTCACATTTTAGCAAAAAATAAAAGTTTCGCCAGCCTTTTCAAAGGCTGCAGTGGGGTCAATTTTAAAATCAGAGATTTTAAAATCGGGGGGCGGCGCCACCCTTGTCGCCCGTCGCAACGGGTGAAATCCCTTCCCAGTCGCTAACATCCCAAACACCGCCAACAGTAAAAAGCACAAACAATCCAGCCCCAAAAGCACCGCACACAAAGAAACAGTAAAGCCACAATCTAACGATTATCACAAAAGCTGTGAAAAAACATCGTGTGCGGTGCGCCGAAAAAAGGAGAAGGCGTTCACGCCGCCGACTTTTTTCAACCGCCGACAGGCGGCAAGGGGTTTCTCACAAACTCCCCCAAAAATCACAAGTATAGTGAGTACCCAGCAGGCGGGGAAACCCCGCCCCTACAATAATTCGTAAACATTCCAAAGAAACTGCTGATTAAATCGACATTTCTCCTTTTTTTCTGCCTGAGTGACGTATCTATATGGGTGTTCCCCCGCCGAAGGCGGGGGAACACCCATTAATCAGTTATTCCTTAATTCAACACTCAACTTTCATCATTCAACATTTAAATTCCACTTTCCGCTTTTCACACTCCACATTAAAAAAACGCCGCCGCACCCAAAGGCACGGCGGCAAACTATTCTTTGTAAAACAATTATCAGTTGATAACGGTCT
>JAEDOB010000203.1 GCA_016302225.1 Oscillospiraceae bacterium
TACTTCCGTTGATTTCAGACGAAAAATGTATATTTTCGATAATCATTGTACGGTTTGAACGTTTTTAACTGTGAAAATTGTTCAAAACGCTGAATTTTATGTTATTTAGGTAAAAAGTCATAAAAATCGTTGAATTTTTCGTGCGTATCTGCTATAATTATTTAGCAAAATGACAGATTGAAGCTCCCGGGTTTCCGATTTTTTTCAAAATATTTTTCTAAGGGTATTGACAAATGTATACTTGTGTGGTATACTTAAATCATAGCCAAGGGATAATCTTGGAAATATCATATTTTCGGGACTTTGCAAGCTGCCGGACGGCCACAAGCTGTCCGCCGAACGCCGGACATATCCTGTCTGACGTAAAAAATTAATTGCAGGAGACCCAAAAAGGTTTCTTGAAAGGAGTAGAAATATGACAAAGGAATTTTTTGAACAGTGGGAGGGCTTCACACCCGGTAAGTGGAGCGACGGTGAGATCAATGTAAGAGATTTCATTCAGAGAAACTACACTCCCTATGATGGAGATGAGAGCTTCCTCGCAGATCCTACCGACGCTACCAAGAAGCTGTGGGATGAAGTTATGGAGCTCGCTAAGAAGGAAAGAGAAGCAGGCGGCGTTCTTGATATGGACACCAAGGTCGTTTCTTCTCTCGTTTCTCACGGCGCAGGCTACATAGACCAGCCCCTTGAAAAGATTGTCGGACTTCAGACAGATAAGCCCTTTAAGAGAGCTTTAATGCCCTACGGCGGCCTGAGAATGGCTGAAAAGGCTTGCTCCGACAACGGATATAAGGTTGACCCCGAGATCAGCCACATTTTCACAGAATACAGAAAAACACATAACGCAGGCGTTTTTGACTGCTACACCCCCGAAATGAGAGCTTGCAGAACCAACCATATCATCACAGGTCTTCCCGATGCTTACGGAAGAGGCCGTATTATCGGCGACTACAGAAGAGTTGCTCTTTACGGCGTTGACAAGCTTATCGAGGACAAGGAAGATCAGAAGGCATTCTACACATCTCCCATGACTGAGGAGAAGATCCGTGCAAGAGAAGAGATCGCCGAGCAGATCAGAGCTCTCCAGAACCTGAAGAAGATGGCTGAGATCTACGGTTGCGACATCTCCAAGCCCGCTACAACCGCAAGAGAAGCAGTTCAGGCTGTATACTTCGGATATCTGGGTGCTGTTAAGGATCAGAACGGTGCTGCTATGTCCCTCGGACGTACCTCCACATTCCTCGACATCTACTTCGAAAGAGATTTCAAGCTGGGCAGACTGACCGAGGTTGAAGCTCAGGAAATCATCGACCACTTCATTATGAAGCTCCGTCTTGTTCGTTTCGCAAGAACTCCCGAGTACAATGCACTGTTCTCCGGCGACCCTCAGTGGGTAACAGAGTCCCTCGGCGGTATCGGAGTTGACGGCAGACATATGGTAACAAAGAACAGCTTCCGTTACCTGCACACCCTCGAAAACCTCGGCACATCTCCCGAGCCTAATCTGACAGTTCTCTGGTCTCCCAGACTGCCCGCAGGCTGGAAGAAGTACTGCGCTAAGATCTCCATCATCTCCTCTTCTATCCAGTACGAGAACGATGAGGTCATGAGAGTTACTCACGGCGACGACTACGCTATCGCTTGCTGCGTATCCTCTATGAGAGTCGGCAAGGAAATGCAGTTCTTCGGCGCAAGAGCTAACCTGGCTAAGTGCCTGCTTTACGCTATCAACGGCGGTGTTGATGAGATCAGCGGCGTTCAGGTAGGTGCTAAGTATCGTCCTATCACTTCCGAGTACCTTGATTATGATGAGGTTATGGAGAGATACGATGATATGATGACATGGCTCGCAGGAGTTTATGTAAATACCCTGAATATCATTCACTATATGCACGATAAGTACTGCTACGAGAGCCTCCAGATGGCTCTTCACGACAGAGAGGTCAAGAGATACTTCGCAACAGGTATCGCAGGACTTTCCGTTGTTGCAGACTCCCTCTCCGCTATCAAGTATGCTAAGGTCAAGGTCGTTCGTAAGGACATCGAGATCAAGAACAAGAAGGGCGAGGTCGTATCCGTTGCTAAGAACGTTGCAGTTGATTACGTAACAGAGGGCGATTTCCCGAAGTACGGCAACAACGACGACAGAGTAGACGAGATCGCAGTTGATATTGTTAAGAGATTTATGGAGAAGGTTCGTCAGCAGCATTGCTACAGAAACGGCGTTCCTACTACATCTATCCTTACCATCACTTCCAACGTTGTTTACGGTAAGAATACCGGTTCTACTCCTGATGGACGTAAGCTCGGCGTGCCTCTGGCTCCCGGTGCTAACCCCATGCACGGACGTGATACTCACGGTGCTTCTTCTTCGCTGTCCTCCGTTTCCAAGCTGCCTTTCTCTGAGGCTCAGGACGGTATCTCCAATACCTTCTCCATTATCCCCGATGCTCTCGGTAAGGACGACAAGGTATTCATGGGCGATCTGGACATCGAATCTCTCGCTAAGTAAAAGCTGCGGCTCAGCCGCTTAAACCAATACTTCCTGCGGTATCTGCCGCAGGAAGTAATACAAAGTCCGAAGCAATTCGGTAATTTTAGAAGGAGGATATTATTATGGCAAATGTTAATACACAGCAGGTAGATAACCTGGTTGCTCTTCTCGATGGCTATTCCGCTAAGGGCGGTCATCACCTCAACGTAAACGTGTTCACTAAGGATACTCTTCTGGACGCTCAGAAGCACCCCGAGAACTATCCTCAGCTGACTATCCGTGTTTCCGGTTACGCTGTAAACTTCATTAAGCTGACCAAGGAACAGCAGGATGACGTTATCTCCAGAACATTCCACAATGCTCTGTAATTTATGAGTAAGAAACAGTTTATATCATATCTGTCTGACTCAGTTTTAGCCGGACTGATGATCGGTGTCGGAGGGGTGGTAAGCCTCTCCTCCGACAACCGATACATCGGTGCGGTTCTCTTTTCGTTGGGACTTTTGACCATAATTCACTTTAAGTTCGGACTTTATACGGGCAAGGTCGGAAATATCGCAAGAAACGGTGTGAAATTTATCCCCGAGGTGGCTGTTACGCTTCTCGGAAACGGTATAGGCACCTTCCTTGCGGCTTTCCTTATCCGCCTGACGAGAATTGCGCTGCCGCTTGTTGAAAAGGCGCAGGCAACGGTTCAGACGAAAACCTCGGACAGCATTGTAAGTATGTTCATTCTCGGAATTTTCTGCGGTATTCTTATGTTCATTGCCGTTGACGGTTACCGCAAATGCAAGGAAAACTCCGATTCTACGGCGGGCTTTATGATAGTGGCTTTCCCTATTATCGTGTTTATAATCAGCGGATTCAACCATTGTATCGCCGATATGTTTTACATATTCTTAGCGGGGGAGTACACTCTTGCCGCTTTGGGATATTTTGTAACGGTCGTCCTCGGAAATGCCGTGGGCGGTATGCTTATCCCGACATTTAAAAAGGTTTCGGAAAATAAGCTTTAACAGGAAAAAATAACGGGTATGCTGATTTTTGTTTCAGCATACCCGTTTTTAGTTGCGTTATGATTTTACTTTTTGCCTTCAAGGAAATAGGTCGCTTCCATATCCGCAACGCTCAGCGCAAAGGCAAGGGGGAACATCTCAAAGGCTTTTCCCACATTATTAGGATCCTCATTTCCGGAAAATCCCATATGATAGCGTATGGCAAACGCTTCTTCACGGGTGAGCCGCATATATCCCGAAATGATATAGACCGACTTTTCGCCGTGACCGTAGGGCAGCCTGTCGTCAATGGTGTAGTAGGGAACCTTCTCCCAGACACCCTGCTCATTTTTTGAATTTCGGTAATCAGTCTTGTAAAAATTAACCTTGCATATGTCGTGGAGAAGGGCAGTCAGCGCAACGCTTTCCGCCGATGGGTTCAGTTTATATGTATTTTTGACACGCTCTCTTTCAACATAATCC
The DNA here is from genome assembly GCA_016302225.1 of Oscillospiraceae bacterium. GTDB lineage: Bacteria > Bacillota > Clostridia > Oscillospirales > Ruminococcaceae > UMGS1889. The sequence goes on from JAEDOB010000203.1 coordinate 3,976, forward strand.
GCAAGACAGTGGTAAACATTCAGGCTGTGCTCCAGCAAGCCGCCCTCATATGCCCCGTGATAGCGGGTGCTTGCAGGCGCAGTGAAGAAGTCGCTCTTTGACGATGTAAGGTATTCAAGCAGCTTATCGGCACCTTCACGGGTGATGTTTTTCTGATAGATCTCGATAAATTCGTCCTTTAAGCTCATGTTAGTTCCTCCATTCGATCACATCATAGTATGACATTATACGCAGCT
>JAEDOB010000204.1 GCA_016302225.1 Oscillospiraceae bacterium
TTTTCGGGAGGCGTTTATTATGAATATCAACAGAGAAAAACTCACCGCTGCCGCCGCAGAAGCCGCTGTAAGGCTTGCCGATAAGCTGGAGGGCTGCGAAAAGCTGTCCCTGTCCTCACTGCCCGAGGGGAACACCGCCCTTGTGCTGGTTGACATTATCAACGGCTTCATCAAGGAAGGCGCAATGTCCTGTGCGGAGATAGGCAGGATAATCCCGCATACCGTTTCCCTGACCGAGAAATTCAAGGCGGGAGGCAGACCGATTTTTGCTTTTGCGGACTGTCATTCCGAGGGGGCGGCGGAGTTTCTGAGCTTTCCCGTTCATTGCCTGAAAAACACGTCCGAGTCGGAGGTAGTTTCCGAATTAAAGGCGGTGGGCGGCTACACCCTTATACCGAAAAATTCCACAAACGGTTTTCTTGAAAAGGGCTGGCAGGAGGTTCTCTGCAAAAATCCGCAGATAAACACCTTTGTGGTTTGCGGGGACTGCACGGATATTTGCGTTTTGCAGTTCTGTCTGAGTCTGAAAACCTGGTTCAATATGAGCGATCGTGCGTCACGGATAATCGTTCCCGTGAACTGCGTGGACACCTATGGTGCGGAGGGTCACAATGCTGATTTGATGAATTTGGCGGCATTTAAGATAATGTCCGACAGCGGAATTGAGTTTGTTTCGGAGATAACCGAGTAAAAATTTTTTGGGGGACGTATGAAAAATTACACCATAAAGCTGCCAGCGGGACAGAAATCTATGAGCGGGCTTTGCGCAAAAATTACCGAGCTTTACCCCAATATAAAGCTTGACGAAATAAAAAAGTACGGCGACAGCTCCGAAATGGCAAGGCTTTCCGACGGCGAAAACCGCATTACCGCCGAGCTGGACACGGCAAGCGGTCGGGTGACGCTGGCTTCGGATATACCGCTAAATGAGCTTTACGAGCATTATTTTGCAATGGAAAAAGAGGCGGACGACGGCGGCAATGCGGAGCTTTCACGGCATCGTGCGGCGGAACGTATGCGGCGGCTGCCGAAAAGGCTCTTGGGACTGTTTAAAAAGCGTGTCTTTATTAAATATGCCGTAATTCCCATAGCCTTGATAGCGGCTTGCTCACTGCTGTACGTTGATTCGTTTTTCTATGCTTTGCTTTCCGCAGTTGGGATCTTTTTGGGTTTGGGAGCATTTTTGGGCTGGATATGGTGGCTGCCTGTTATTCCTGCGGCACTGCTGTCCGCTTACGGAAAGAGCGGGTTTGTCACAAAGGCGGTCACAATGTCGCTGCTGCCTATGGGGGCTGCTTACTTTTCCGCTGTGCAGTTTAGGACAGGGGAGTTTTATTGGGAAGAATTTCGGATAATCTTATTGGGATTGGGCATTTTCAGCTTGGGTTCGCTTCTGACGATATATATTCTGCTAATGCCCATAATGGCAATAGACGATATTTGTCAGCACCGAAGGAAGGTCATTCACGGGAAAGGCTGTTCTTTCGGACATTCGGCGGCGGGCTGGGCTTATGCCGCTGTGGGAAGTGCGGCGATATTGCTGCTTTCCTTTGCAGTGGGTAATTATGCAGATTCGGCGGAAAGTCAGGCTGAGAAAATGCTGTATGATGCAGATGCGGTATGTTATTCGACTGTTTGGGAAAAATATGACACGTTCTATGGGGACGATATGCAGGCGGTTGCGGAATATGCCGTTCGTCATGGCTGCACCGACTGGTCGGAATGTCCCGATGAGTCCCTTGAAGAATCGTGGACAAGGCTTACCGAAGCGGGGGTATATCCCTATGTGGAGATTAAAGGCAGAGCTGTCATATTTACGGTAAAGGAATATCGGACCATTTACATAGAAACGGAAGTCTTGCCCCGAGAGGAGGACGTCTATGCAGTCTGAGATGAAAAGGTCGGTTATTATCAGCCACATAATGATAATGCTGCTGCTGGCTGCGGCTGCCTTTGGGGTTCAGTATTGGGTAAATGATTTGTATTTCCACAAAGAGAAAGCTGTGCCGCCTTCGCCTGTTATAAGCTATAATGTCACCGCGGGTGCGAAAAATCTCACGTTTGAAGAATTTTCGGTGAAATATCCCGGGTATAAGATAGAAATTGCGGGGTATGAGTATTCATATACCGTGCCCGAGGGGAACATAATCAGAGTGCGTGATGTGGATTATTCGCCATATACCGCAAATGTGTATGTCAGCAGCGGTTCTCCGAAATCTGCCCAGAATATGGACGTTTTCGTCTGCAATAAGTCTGATGAATCGGGGGACAACGGTGCTTTTTACCGTCTGTCCGATGGCAGAGAGAACAGCGGACAGGCTCTGTACAGCCGAAATAATGCGTTTTATGTCAAAGGCGAAACAGATGATACTATAAGGCTTGACAGGATTAACCGTGACTATTGCTTTTTTGTTTCAAGATCTCCTGCGTCGCTTAGGTACATGCCCGTGTTGATGGACAGCTCGGGGTACTGCATTTTGGGCAATAGTTATTTCAATAACGGGCTGGTGTTTACCTCACGTTACGAGGACGGACAGATATTTCTCAAAGCGGTGAATGTCACTAAAGATGATTGCGAATGTATGGCAGAGCTTACCTTGAAGCGGCTGGACGGTCGGGTCTGGCGGGACATGGGGGCGGTGCTTGATAAGCAGGGATTTGAGGTTCCCGGCTATGAAAGTGCCGAGAAGTGTATAGATATTGACCTTGACAGCGGTATCTATAAAATAGGTGTTACCATCGGAAAAGAATATACGGAAACGGAATTTTATGTATGAGGAGCGATTTATATGAAAATGAATGACGATGCTGTAAGAAATCTGACTATGCTGGCGGATTTTTACGAGCTGACCATGGCGAACGGTTACTATGAAAACGGGGTTGCGGACAAAATTTCCTACTTTGATATGTTTTTCCGTTCCGTCCCCGACAACGGCGGTTTTGCGGTAATGGCGGGCGTTGAGCAGCTTATGGATTATCTGGATAATCTGAAATTTACCGACGAGGACATTGATTTTCTCAGGAAAAAGGGCTGTTTTTCGGAGAATTTCCTTGCATATCTAAAGGATTTCAAATTTGAATGCGACGTTTGGGCGATACCCGAGGGAACGCCGATTTTCCCCCATGAGCCCATAGTTACCGTAAGAGGTCCCGCAGCGCAGGCACAGTTTATCGAAACTATGGTGCTTCTGTCGGTTAATCATCAGAGCCTTATTGCAACGAAGGCAAACAGGATAGTTCGTGCAGCCGAGGGTCGTCCTGTAATGGAGTTCGGTTCAAGGCGGGCACAGGGCTATGACGGGGCGATTTTGGGCGCAAGGGCGGCGTTTATCGGCGGTTGTGCGGGTACGGCGTGTACCGTTTCCGAACGTGATGACGGCATTCCCGCATTGGGAACAATGGCGCACAGCTGGATCCAGATGTTCCCGTCCGAATTGGAGGCGTTTCGGGCATATGCAAGGGTTTATCCCGATGATACGACGCTGCTGGTGGACACTTATAATGTGCTGCGGTCGGGCGTGCCAAATGCCATAACCGTTTTCAAGGAGCTGAGGGCAAAGGGGCATGAGCCTAAGGGCATTCGCATTGACAGCGGCGATATTACCTATCTGTCCAAGCATGCAAGGAAAATGCTGGACGCTGAGGGCTTTAAGAATGTAAAGATAGTTGCGTCCAATTCCCTGGACGAATACATTATAAAGGATATTTTGCGTCAGGGGGCTTGTGTGGACAGCTTCGGCGTTGGTGAGCGGCTTATTACGTCCCGTTCGGAGCCTGTCTTTGGTGGCGTTTACAAGCTGGCTGCGGTGGAGGAGAACGGTGAGATTATCCCGAAAATAAAAATCTCCGAAAATACCGCAAAGATAACAAACCCCGATTTTAAGACGGTTTGGAGATTGTACGACAACTTCTCGGGCAAGGCTATTGCGGACGTTATCACCTGTGCAGATGAAGAAATAGTGTCGGGCGAGCCGTATGAGCTTTTCGATCCCGAGCATACCTATAAGAGAAAGACGGTCATTAATTTCACGGCGAAGAAGCTGCAGGTTCAAATGTATAATAAGGGTGAGCGGGTCTATGAGTCGCCGTCCGTTTCGGAGATAAAGGACTTTTGCATGGCGGAGCTGGATACTATCTGGGACGAGGTAAAGCGTTTTGAAAATCCCCATAAGTATTATGTTGACCTGTCCAGAAAGCTTTGGGATA
>JAEDOB010000012.1 GCA_016302225.1 Oscillospiraceae bacterium
CGATTTTCTGACTATATTATATCACCTTTTTTTCGAAAAATCAAGAGGTTCTGTCTGTGGGAGAGTATTTTTACAGCCCCGCTCAATACTTCACAAAATCCTTGCCAGCGCTGCCATCAGCTTGGAAACGTTGATAGGCTTTGCAATATGCCCGTTCATGCCCGCCTTGTATGCGTTCTGCTTGTCCTCCTCAAAGGCGTTTGCGGTCATGGCAATAATGGGAATGTCCACCTTCGTCCTGTCGGCGGAATGCCTGATAGTCTTGGTGGCTTTGTAGCCGTCCATATTGGGCATCTGAATGTCCATCAGGATAAGGTCATAATAGCCGGGTGCCGCCTTTTCCAGCATATCGACGCAGATAATGCCGTCCGCAGCGTGCTCGGTCTTAAAGCCCGATTCTTCAAGTATGGTCATAGCTATCTCGGCGTTCAGCTCGTTATCCTCCGCAAGAAGGATTCGCTTTCCCTTGAATTTTTCGGCATCGTAAACGAGGTCGCTTTCTATGCTCTGAACATTATCTCTCTTATCTGCTATGCGGTGGGGGATAGTTACCGTAAATTTTGTGCCCTTGCCCACCTGACTTTCCACCTTGATGGTACCGCCCAGGAAATCCACCAGCCGCTTTACAATAGCCATTCCAAGACCCGTTCCGTTTACACGGCTCTCCGTGCTGGAACGTTCTCTTGTAAATTCGTCGAACATCTTAGGCAAAAACTCTTCGGAAATACCGATACCCGTGTCCTCTATCTCCGTTTTATACATAGCATATCCTGCCTTGTGCGACGGCACCTCTGTCAGCCGCATAGTTACCCTGCCGCCCGACGGAGTGTATTTCAGCGCATTGCTCAGGATATTCAGGAATATCTCACGGAGCTTTGTTGCGTCGCAGATAACTTCGGTATGCTCGACCTCAACAGAACGAGTAAACTCAATTCCCTTTTCCTTCATCTGCGCATCAAACAGCGAATACAGAGTATCATTAAAGGCATAGCAATTCCAGCAGCTTTCGTCCAGCGTTGTCTTGCCGCTTTCGATACGTGCCATTTCCAATACGTTGTTAATAAGCGACAGAAGGAATTCGTTTGAGGTCTTTATCTTCTTTATGTATTCTCTTGCAAGCTCCTTGTCGTCAAGATGCTTGTCCAGCAGCTCGGTAAAGCCGATTATGGCATTCATAGGCGTGCGTATGTCGTGGGACATATTAAAGAGGAACGCCGATTTTGCCGCACTTGACGCATTGGCTATCTCCAGCTGCGCCTTTGTGTCCGCCTTGTCATGGGCTTCTGTAACATCTCGTCCTAAGATATTGATTATGGTGTTGCCGTCCTCATCATAGCCCGCAAATACGTTTATCTCATGCCATTCGGGCTTTTTGGTGTAATGCAGAAGGAATTCCTCCGTGCCCAGATGACCTGCCCCGAACTGCTTTCCCCGATAATTGTCAAGAGCCATAAGCTCTGTGCCCTTTTTCAGGTAAGCATCATCGACGGCATTTATGAAACGCTTATAAATATCGTCATAACTGTCCGTCGCCTTCATTCTTGCAACGGTATCTTCCATACCCGTGCCCGTGATAAGCGTGTATTTTCCCGTGTCAACATTTACCGTCATATTGTAGCTGTAAAGCATTTTTGTAACGCCCGAAAGCAGCTGGTCACGGGCGTTGGACGCACGCAGCTCACGTTCCTTTTTCTCCTGCTGCTCATGTGCTTCGGTAATGTCACGTCCGAGGATATTGGCAATGCGGTCGCCGTTTTCGTCTGTTCCGAGGAAGATGTTTATCTCATGCCACTCGATACCCTTTTCGGTCTTTGCGGCATATTCCAGATTGCCGATAAAGCCGTTGGAATTTGTCCTTGCACGAAGGGAATCAAGGCTTGCCAGTGCGGCAAACTGCGGCACATTTTCGGGGTCGAGATAGGAAAGCTTTTTATTGTAAGCCGTTTCATAATCATCGGTAGACCTGAAAATCTCCATAAACTGCGTCATGCCCGTACCGATTATCATGCTGTACTTGCCCGTGCGCAGATTAAGAGTAAGGTTATAGCTGTAAAGCATTTGGGTAAGCTCGGAGAGAATACGGTTTTTGTCAGCAGCCGCACGAAGCTCATTTTCTCGCTTTTCCTGAGCAATGTGCGCCGCCGTAACATCACGGCCGAGAATGTTTGCTATCCTTCTGCCGTCCTCCTCCGTGTCAACGAAAACATTTATCTCATGCCACTCAAACTCATCATCGTCGGGATAGATAACGGGGTACTCCAACGTACCCTTGAAGCCATTTTCCGCAGCATTATTCCTTGCCGAATCAAAATTTGTCAGCTCGTTGAAACGGTCAGCATAGGAGGGGTGAATGATACTGTTCTGAAACTTTGTAAGCTCCGCCTTGTTGCTGTGATGCTTGTATTCGTTGACGGTGCGCTCCATTCCCGTGCCCGTTATAAGCGTATAATCCCCCGTAGCAATGTCAACGGTCAGATTGTAGCTGTACATTATCTGAGTTATCTGGGCAAGCACACGGTCATTCTTTGCGGGAGCCTTTTTCAGCTCGTTATCGGCTTCACGAATATGATAATTCTTTTCAATGAAAAACTGCAGCGTTTCCTTTAAAAGCTCGTATGAGCCCTGTATCTCCCTTTCGGTCTTCCTGCAAACACGGGGAAGAACAGCCCTCACCTCCGCCTCGTCAATGCCGTACGAAACGGCTTTTCGGACTATCTCCTCCTCGTCCCGATCGTCGGAAATTGCCTGTCCCGCCAGCACTCTGCCAAGCACCTGTCCGTCGGGGAGCTCGATAGGTATGGAGAAATCGCAAAAGCCCATGGGACAAACAAAAATACCTTTCTTGTCAGCACTCCATGATGACCTGCAGCCTTCAAGCCCCTTTACATTGTCATGTATCAATGTGCAGAAATCGGTCATACCGAAGCTGCCCGAGGTGCGGTTTCCCTCCGTATCAATAATAACAGCCGACATTCCCGTGCTTTTTGACCAGTTATCTATCAGCCTGTGCAGCTGATCCATATCGCAGAATTCCTGCAGATCAAGCTTTGACGTATTTTGAGCGAAAATGTTCATGGTTTTCCTCCAAAAATTTTTTTGCTTATCCTGTCAAAAATACATTAAACGACAAAAATTATTTTATACTAATCTCCAATGAAGGTGTAGACAAAAAATCTGCACGAAACCTATAAACACTAACTTTTTCACAGATTTTTTGTCTACTTTCTAATCAGAGATTAGTATTACTTTGAGCGTAATTTGAGTTAGGTATATATTTCTACCCGCCTTCGGCGGGTAGAAATATATATGACGATTACTATATATCCATTCGGTCACATTTTGTTGAATACACTTTGAAGCGTATCTATGACCTCGGTCATATTTATGGGCTTGGAAATAAATCCGTTCATACCGCATTCCGACGCAGCCTTCCTGTCCTCGTCAAAGGCGTTTGCCGTCATTGCTACTATGGGAACAGCGGCAAGGGCAGCGTCACTTAACGCCCTTATGCCCTTTGTAGCTTCATAGCCGTTCATTATGGGCATCTGAATATCCATAAGCACAAGGTCATATTCGCCCGGCTCGGAGGACGAAACCTTGTCAACCGCTTCTTTTCCGTTTTCCGCCGTATCTACATTAAATCCATACTCGTTAAGTATCTCGTATGCTATCTCACGGTTAAGCTCGTTATCCTCAACAAGCAGAATATGCTTGCCCTTGAAATTCTCCGTTTCCGCTGCGGGAACGGTATTTTCCTTTGCCTCCTGCTCCCCAATAGCCGTAAGCAGAGTTTCACGCAGATCGGACATAAACATAGGCTTCGCACAAAATGCGGTAACTCCCGCAGCCCTTGCTTCGACCTCAATATCCGTCCAATCGTATGCGGTAAGGATAATTATGGGAGTGTTGTCATCTAACGAACGAATCCTTCGTGTGACCTCTATACCGTTCATATCGGGCAGACGCCAGTCAATGATATACGCACGGAAGGCATCGTCAATGGCAAGTGCCTGCTTTGCACGAAGAACAGCCTCCTTGCCCGACAATGTCCATTCGGAGCGCATTCCCACACGCAGAAGCATTCTCGATACGCTGTCGCAGGTGTCGAAATCATCATCTACCACCAACGCCTTCAAGCCTTCAAGGGACTGTATCCTGAAATCGTTCCTTGTATCGTTTTGCAGCCGCATTTCAAGGCGGATAATAAACTCCGTTCCCTTATCCTGCTCGGTCTGCACCTCAATAGTTCCGCCCATCATATCAATGATGTTCTTTGCAATGGACATACCAAGACCCGTGCCCTGTATCTTGCTGACGGTGGAATTACGCTCTCTTTCAAAGGGGTTGAAGATACGCTCCGCAAACTCCCTGCTCATACCGATACCCGTGTCTTTTATGCGGAATTCGTAAAGCCCCTTTTCCTCCGACCTGCTCTCCAGCTGCGAAACTCTTACCGAAACCGTGCCCCCCGGAGGAGTAAACTTGACCGCATTGGACAGGAGATTAAGCAGCACCTGATTTAGTCTGACCTTATCGCAGTATACGTTTTCGTTGACTACATCAAGAGTGTCCATATAAAGCTCAAGCTGCTTTGCATTTATCTGACCGCCGATAATAGTTCTCAGGTCGTGGAGAGTGTCCGAAAGATTGACCTCGGTTTCTTCAAGATGAATTTTACCGCTTTCGATACGGCTCATATCAAGCACATCGTTGATAAGGGACAGCAGATGATTGCTTGACGAAAGTATCTTTGCAACATAGTCCTTGACCTTGTACTCGTCCCCCGTGTTTGCGCTTAAAAGTGTAGCAAAACCGATTATGGCATTCATAGGCGTTCGAATATCGTGGGACATATTTGAAAGGAAGGTACTCTTTGCCCTGTTTGCACTCTGAGCGGCATTTACCGCATCTTCAAGAGCCTGACTTATCCGCTTTTCCTTTGTTCTGTCGGAGAGAACAACGATATATTTCTTCTCGCCCTTAATATCTCTGCAAAGGGCAACAACGTGGAACCAGCGCACCTCATTGGTTTTCTGATGAACATACTCTCTGTCAAGCTCGGTTTGTTGTCCGGGCTGTATATCGGGCAGCTTATCAAGTACACGAACGGTATTTTCACCCTTAACAAGGCGGTCAAGCTCATGGATATTTTCGTAAGCCTTTTTTTCGGGAATGCCCACCAGCTTTTCAATATTGGGGCTGAGATAATCAACTCTCATATCCTCCGCATTCAGCATAAGGAAAACATCATCTACATTTACGGAAAGGGTATAAAACAGCTCGTCACGATAGAGTATCTGCTTATCCTTGCTTTTCAGCTTTTGTCTGTTCTGCCAAAGGATAAATCCGATCATGAGAGCGGCAAGGCTTACCGCAATACCCGCAACAAGGAAAAGCGTGCTTGACTGCAGGCTGTTCATACTTTCATTTACAACCTCTGTGGGCACTAAGCCAACGAACATCCAGTCCTCAAATTCCGCCGATTCATATAACAGGTAATAGCTTTTGTCACCGAGCTGTGTTACGGTCGCTCCCGAGCTTTTGTTTACGAAATCCTGTTTTATGCCGCTGAGCCTTGTATTGTCCATATCCGAGTAATCGGAAAGTACGGCAATAAAATTGTAAATATCCCTCTGCTTGTCCGCAGCGTTATCAACAATTACCCGACCGTCGGAATGAACGATATAGTTGCTGGAATGTCCCTCAAATGCGGATATTTTAAGAGCGCTTACAATATCGGAGTTGTTGTAGCTGACCGCTATGGCTTCATACTCAAAGCCCTTGTATGTTCCCTTTGCGGCAGGGGAAACGAACAGCATTATCTGCGGCTTTCCGGGAATTACGGAATTAAGGATAACATCATCGCCATCGATAAACAGCTTTGACATTTCGTCCTTTAGGTCAAGGTAGCCCTTTCCCTCGCTTTTGGTCAGATAATTTCCTTCCCTTGAAATAAAGTAGAAATCGGTAAAATCCATTTCTGTCTGTGCGTGGGATAGGTAATCATCAATTTTCCTGTCGTCGGAAATATCCTGCAAATAGTCAGCCCCAAGGTGCATACTCTTTCTTGTCTGAGATACAAGCTTATTCAGAGAGCTGTTGGATTGATGAAATATTTCCAACAGGTGGGAAATGCTTTCGGAATATATCGTCCGTGATACAAAGGAGGAATACTTGACACATACTGCAAAAATTACGGCAGCAAGCATTATGCAGGAAATTATTATGTACAGTAACCGCTTTTTCACCTATCATTTTCCTTTCTGTGATCTTGGGAAATACTTATCAATGTGTGTTCCCTTGTATCACCTTACGATAATATACTTGCTCGGTTCCGAAAGAGTAAGACCGCCTTCATTTACTCTGCTTATCCATGTGTCCTTTACGTTATCTTCGCCTATTGTGAACTCACGGCTTTCGTCCTCAAGAACGGGAGAGAAGTGTGCATATGTCGCAAGGCAGGTCACGGAGAAGGTGTCATCGTCCGATATTTTCTTGCCGTCCTTTATGACCTTTGTAAGAGTGTATTTGCCCTCGTCCTCTCTGACCTCTGCGGAAATTCCGCTGAATATGGGCAGAGAACCTCGGTTAAAGGGCTTAAATCCGATGGTAATGCCTTCCACATAGTCCTTTACGGTTTCTTTCAGCTCCGCACCCGTCATATCACGGCTGAATGGGAGCAGAGAGTTGGGCATTATCATATTGCCTGCCATTTTTTCGGTATAGTCAGCCTGAAGAACAGAGCCTGTGAAGCTGTTGCCTGTTGCAATGAGAACATCACTGCCGTAAATTTCACGCAATGTATTCGCCATTACGGAATGGGACTCACTTCCGCCGTTTTTGCGGAAGGTGTTTGAATATGCCTTGGGAGAGGAAAGAACTATCTCCGAATCGGTTTCCTTTGGTGCACGAAGCTGTGAATCAAAGGCTTCATAAGCCTGCTTTGCATCATATTCGCCCTGTATCATCTTTGAAACAACGTCCTTTGAAATGGAGAAGAACTCATTGGATGCAATTCGGATATACATATGATTCTGCTCGATTATGGGTTTCAGGTTTGATATTTGGTCGGTAAGACGCATTTCTACATTACGGCTGTAACTCAGAACATTCTGTCCATTGGCAAGCTCAGTCTGCGCTCCCTCGGAGAGCATAGTGTTAAGCACCTTCATTGCCTTTTCGCAGCGGGCTTCGTCCTTTTCCAGGTCTTTGTTCAGAGCCACATGACAGTTGGGAGTGGTCATGAGCCACGCCTCCCCATTCTGCCCGAAATGGGGCAGAAGTACGGCGTCCATGCCCTGATTTTGGAAATCAAGCACATAGCCTGTTATGCCGCCGATCATGGCAGCTTCGCCATTTTTAAACATTCTGATAACCGGGTTATAGTCAAGCCCCAGAACATCGGGAGTAAGGTTTACGTCCTTTATGAATTTTTCCATAGTTTCAAAAACTCCCGGCCATACCTTTTCGTCAAGTCCGACACGTTCATGGTTAGCAGGGTCGGAATAAGCAGTCCGCCACATATTTCCTTCAACAGAGGTAAGCTCGGGAACAGACAAGCCCTGCAGGATCTCCATACAGGTATAGTCATAGGCAAAATCGGAAACAAATCCTCTAATACCCACCTTTTCAAATTCCCGACAAGCATAAACAAAGCTGTCATAATCCGTGGGCAGAGGGATATTGTACTCCTCAAAAAGTCCTTTGTTGGCTGTAAATCCGTGTACATCGGCACACAGCGGCAGCCAGTTGACGCTGCCGTCCTCATTCTTGAAATTCTCAAGATAGGTATCATAAACGGCACCTGCTTCTGAGGTGGTGGACAGATCCATCAGGCTGTCCTTCAAGGGAGATGCGTCATGCAGCGAAAAGCGGCAGCAGGTGATGATGTCGGGCAGCCCGCCGTTTTCATTCAGAAATTTGTAGTAATCAAGGTCATTGTTTCCCACAATAAACTGAATATTTACATCGGGCAGCTGTGACTGTATGTATGGAGCATATTTTTCATAAAGAACCGTAGTCCAAAGGTAGACGGAAATAGTTTCCTTATCCTCCTTTTCGCCCGAATTTGACGCACAGGCGGACATAAGCGCAGCCGTCACAGCCCCCGCCGCCATAGCTGACAAAATTTTCGTAAATAAGTGTTTTTTCATGATGCTTTCTTCCTCTTTTCATATTGTACTCGTCGGTGTTGGGCTGTGAAAAAGCCGTTTCGCCTGAAAATAAATCTTAAATTTTGTATCGTTCCTTTATTTCGGCAGCGGTTATTAACAGAGCGCATAATTACTCGTAATAATTATATCACAAAAATATGGAAAAATCAAGGCTTTCGCCGATTATTGTAGGGGCGGGGTTTCCCCGCCCGCAGATTTCAAGAGTTCTTTCGGTAATTGCGGGACGGGAAACCAAAGCTATGCTTTTTCCCCTACAACCCTGTCAGGATATTTTTATGTACCGCTATAATTAAGCAGGCAGAAATGAAATTTATGTATATTTATCCTGCAAAATAAAAGTTCATAAATTATCAATATAATTTGTGCAAATGGTTTAGTATAGTAGTTTTAGACATTTATTCGGTCAAATTGTTATTGCTTTGAGGTGATAATTTTGAATAATTACAGCATGACTCTTCCAAATTACACTATTGGAGAGATGGCATATGAACAGATACCAACGTTCTGCGGAAAGCATGGCAGTACGGCTGTTATTATCGGCGGCAGGACAGCTATGGAAAAAGCGGCTGCCAAAATACGCTCATACGCAGGCGACATAAGAATACTTGATGAGGTCTTTTACGGCGGCGAATGCAGCTATGAAAATGTTGACTCGCTTATGAATAATGAAAATATCCTCGCTGCGGATATGATATTTTCTGTGGGCGGAGGAAAATCCACCGATACGGGAAAGTGCCTTGGGGACAAGCTCGTGAAGCCTGTTTTCACCTTCCCCACCATAGCGTCAAACTGCTCCTGCTGCACCTGCGTTTCCATAATGTATAAGCCTGACGGTACATTTATCGAGCCTTATTTTTTCAATAATGCTCCCGTTCACGCCTTTATCGATACGCAGATAATCTGTGAAGCTCCCGAAAAATACATATGGGCAGGCATGGGCGATACCATTGCAAAATATTACGAAGCCACCATTTCCGCAAGAGGGGAAAGCCCCGAGCATTTCAAGGCAATGGGGCTTGTTATTTCGCAGATGTGCACAACACCCATCTTTGAAAACGGTCCTGCGGCTTATAAGGCAAATATCGAAAAAACACCGTCGGACGAATTCAGGGAAACGGTTCTTGCCATAACCGTATCAACGGGACTTGCTTCAATAATGCTCACCCGAGATCACACCCCCGACTATAACAGCGGGCTTGCACACGCCGTTTTCTATACGCTGACCTCCGTCGGCATTGAGGAAAAGCATCTTCACGGCGAGGTGGTCGCTCTGGGCGTTCTTATCTGCCTGCTTTATGACGGTCAGACCGAGGAATTTAAACGTGTCCGCAGCTTTTGCGAAAAGGTGGGGCTGCCCGTTCGCCTTGAGGATATTGATATATCCGAGGAAACTATGGACGGACTTGTTCCCATGGTATGCGAAATGAGCGATGTCCGCCATTATCCGTATAAGATAACTCCCGAAAAGCTTCGTGAGGCTATTAAGGCTCTTCAAAACACTTAATGAAAGGATATGTTATTATGAAATTTTCAGCTAAAAAAATTATGAGAACAGCCGCTTCAATTTTGCTTGCAGCTGCCGTTACCATGGGCTGTACGGGCTGCGGCGGGTCAAGCGGCAAGCAGACGGTATATGTACTTATGATGGTAGAAAACGGTGCTTTCGTGGATATGAAGGACGGCTTTATCCAGGAGCTTCGTGACAAGGGCTATACCGAGGATAAGCTTGATATAGTCTACAAGTGCGCTCAGGGCGACGCTACCAATCTTAACACCATAGTTCAGGACGCTATCAACCACAATCCCGCAGCTATTGCCACGGTGGGCACTCCCGCATCTCAGGCTGTTGTGGGAACGGGCACGGATATTCCCAATTTCTTTATTTCCGTCGGCGACCCCGTGAAGGCAGGACTTATCAGCGATATGAATGCAGCCCCCGACAAAAACGCAACGGGAACATCCAACTATATCCCCATCAACGATATTTTCGAATTTGCCGCAACACTCACCCCCGATGTAAAGACCTACGGCATTCTCTACAATACAGGCGAGGTAAACGCTGTTTCAACCGCTAAAAATGCAATGGCATATCTTGACGAGCATGGTATTTCTTATGTCGAAAAGACCGTGACCGCCGCAGGCGAGGTGCAGACCGCCGCAGAGTCCATTGCAGGTCAGGTTGACGCTATCTATGTTCCCAATGATTCGGTAATTCAGTCTGCAATGCCTATTGTTTCCCAGATAGCCAGAGAGAATAAGATACCCGTTTACGGCTCCAGCGCAGTAATGGTTTCCAGCGGCGCATTTGCCACAAAGGCTATAAACGATAAGAAAATCGGTGCAATCACAGCCGACAAGTGTATCGAATACCTTGAAGGCAAGCCTGTTAGCGAGATCATGGCAGAGGTAGTTGACGCTGATGACGTTCTGGTAAATTCCGATGCTGCCGCAGCTATCGGCGTTACAATTCCCGATAATATAGGCGCACAGATAATCACCGACTCCAATTCATAATAAGAGGAAAATATATGAGTATAATTTTCGGAACAGCCCAGCTGGGACTTATTTACGGACTGCTTGCTATCGGGATATATATTTCGTTCAGGGTGCTGAATACTCCCGACCTGACTGCGGAGGGTTCATTTACCTTCGGGCTTGCGGTGTCGTCGGTCATGGCGGCGGCGGGTCACCCCTTTCTTGCCCTGCTTCTGGCAATAATTGCGGGAGCGGGGGCAGGCATGGTCACGGGGCTTTTGCAGACAAAATGCGGCATTCACCCCGTCCTTGCGGGAATACTTACCATGAGCGGGCTTTATTCGGTGAATATGTTCGTTATGGGCGAACGTGCAAATGTTACTCTCATTGGCATTGAAACGGTATTCACAAAGGCAATGGACGCCATGCCCTTCCTTGACAAAAATGCCGTAAAGCTTATTATCGCACTTCTTGCCACAGCTATCTCGGCACTGGCGGCAATACTCTTCTTCCGCACACATATCGGGCTTTGCGTTCGTGCTGCGGGCGACAATGAAACTATGGTAAGGGCATCTTCCATTAACGTTGACGGAGTAAAGATACTTGCCCTTGCCCTGTCCAATGGGTTTATTGCTCTTTGCGGAGGAATTATCGCTCAGTATCAGTCCTTTGCGGATATTAACTCGGGCGTGGGAATACTTGTTGTGGGTCTTGCGTCCGTTATTATCGGTGAGGTCATTATCGGAAAAAGGAGCGTTACGGTGGGCATAATATCCGCAGTGGCAGGTTCGGTAATTTACAGAATAATAATTGCCCTTGCAACTACCTACACACTTCTTCCCGCATATATGCTGAAATTTATATCTGCGGTTATCGTTGCGGCAGCACTGACCGTTCCCGCATTCAAGCAGACAATGAGTGTGAACAAGCTAAAGAGAGGCGGTGTGTGATATGCTGAAAATAGAAGGTGCGGTAAAGACCTTTTTTAAGGGTACGCCCAATGAACACACGGCACTTGATCATCTTTCCCTTTCCTTGAAGGAGGGCGAGTTTGTCACCATTGTCGGCTCTAACGGTGCGGGAAAATCCACCCTTTTCAATGCGGTGTGCGGTACATTTATGCTTGATGCGGGTGCTGTTATCCTTGACGGCAAGGACATTACCTATCAGCCCGATTTTCGCAGAGCCAAGACCATAGGCAGAGTTTTTCAGGACCCCATGAAGGGAACTGCACCTAATCTCACCATTGAGGAAAATCTTGCCCTTGCATATTCCAGAAAGAAAAAGCCGCTTTTTTCTCCTGCCATTACTTCGGCGGAAATGAAGCTTTTCCGTGAAAAGCTGGCGGAAATGGATATGGGTCTGGAGGACAGAATGAAAACAAAGGTGGGACTGCTTTCGGGCGGACAGCGTCAGGTGGTCACACTGCTTATGTGTACAATGAATGTGCCGAAGCTCCTCCTTCTTGATGAACATACCGCCGCACTTGACCCTCAGACCAGCGAAAAAATAATGCAGATCACCGATAAGATAGTCAGGGAAAACAACATTACCACAATGATGATAACTCACAATCTCAATTCTGCTCTGAAAACAGGCACACGAACCGTTATGATGGATTCGGGCAGGATAATCCTTGACATAGGCGGCGCAGAAAGAGAAGGAATGACGCTGAACGATCTGCTTGAAATGTATTCGCAGAAAAGCAATAAGCAGTTTGATAATGACAGAATGCTGCTTACACGCTGACCGTGCGGGAAATAACCGCAAACGCCGTTTACCCTATGAGGAATATGCTGTATGAATATGAAATGCCGCGATCTTTCCGGGCTGAGATCATTTAAGGGAATAAAGCTTATTGCAGGTGCGGGAGGGCTTGACCGTATTATCACCTGGGTGTACATAAATCAGGACAGCAGTATCAGCAGCTGGATACACGGCGGAGAGCTTGTGTTCATAACGGGTATGGAAAACGGGTTTTCGGCTGAAACTCTGAAAAGCATCGTTCGGGAATGTATCGAGAACGCCGCTTCGGGTGTGGTCGTGCTTATTGACCCGAACCATATACAGGCTGTCCCCGAAGAGATCATCACAGCCGCCGAAAGCGGAAATATGCCGCTTTACGAAATGCCGTGGGAAATAAAGCTTGTAGATGTTACAAAGGAGATCGCAAACACCATTATCCTCAATCAGCTGAGAGAACAAAGCGTAATGGGATTTTTCTCCGAGCTGCTGTTTTCCCATTTCATATCCGATACCTCCATAAGAAATATGGCAATACGCTGCGGAGTAAATGTGGACGAAAACGCGTCAATGATTATTATCCGCCCCATTTGTACCCATGAGTGTCCCGGAAATGATTTCAGCAACATTACAGCCACTCTTAACCGTGCCATAGACAATGAGCTTGAACGCTGTCATATAAGCTTTGTTTCATATGTTTATATGGACGAAATATTCATCTATGCCGTATGCAAAAGCAAGGGTCTTTCCGAAATAAGGGATATTCTGACGGCTGTCTGCTCGGAGCTTGCTGCAAGATTCAGCGGGCTGCGGATATGCGGCGGCATAGGCAGGTCGGCGGTGGGTACCGAAAATATGCGCAGAAGCTATTCCGAAGCAAGGCAGTCCCTGAGCTTTTCCGAGAATGACGAACAGCCCGTGCGGATAGTCCTCTATTCCGAAATGGGCATTATACGGCTCCTAAACTCGGTAAGCTCCCGTTCCGAGATACAGGACTACTGCTATTCGACCCTAAAGCCGCTCATAGACAGCGACCGCAGCCACAACACGGAATATATAAAGACCCTCGAAACCTATCTTCGCTGCAACTGCAATCTTGTAAAAACTGCGGAAACAATGTTTATCCACAGAAACACCATCGTTTACCGCATTGAAAAGATCCGCTCTCTGCTTGACATTGATTTCTCAAATATGACAGCAAAGAGCGAATGTCTGAATGCTTTGCGGCTGATGAAGCATTTTGGCTTTAAGCCAGAGGATTTTGAGTAGCTAAGGAAATGCTGATCAATGTGTGTTCCCCCGCCTTCGGCGGGGGAATACACGCCTAGATACGTCACTTATAGCGTTACATAAAAATATCCTAACACACTTGTAGGGGACGGGTTTCCCGTCCCGCAGTTACCAAAAGAACTCTTGAAATCTGCGGGCGGGGAAACCAAAGCTATGCTTTTGCCCCTACAATAACGTTATTTTTGTGGATTGCTATAGATACGTCACTTAGGCAACAAGAAAAGTAGAAACGTCGAATTAATCAGCAGTTACTTCATATAAACCTTTCTATAATCTTCACAAACTCATCAACGGCAGTGTCGGTGATGAGTTTTCCTTTTTCTGCGGACGAGCCCTTTGCAGACGCAAGCGCACCGCTTTCGGGAACCATTCCCTTTACAATGGGATATTTGTGATAGGGCACGGGTTCAAAGCCCGTTTCCGTGGGTATCATATCCATTTTGACAAGCTGCGGGGCAAGGTACATCATAAGCGAGGTTTCCGTAACGGCTGCGTGTTCAAGTGCCCAGCCGGGGAAGGGAACATCGTCGAAAACCTTGTCAATAACGCTCTGCGGCAGCACGTCCCACCAGTTGGATTCAAGGATAGTGACCTCGGGGTGCCTTCTTGATACTATATCTATGGCTTCGATAAGAAAGGCTTCGTTCTCATAGTGGGCGTTGTTTACGAAAATAAGCTTTACTCCGTCAAGACAAAGCTCTTCGAGAATATCCTCCGCAAGGGAGATTAGCGTTCTGCCGTTCAGGTCGATAGTCCCGGGGAAAAGAGGTCCTCCGCCGCTCATGGGCTTTGACTTGTAGCCATAGCAAAGTGTGGGCATGACCGTTCCGCCGATTTTTTCGGCAAGCTTTTCGGAAATGCCCTCTGCAATTGCCGAATCTGTGCAAAAGGGCAGATGAAAGCTGTGCTGCTCGGTGGAGCCAACAGGCAGTATCACCGCCCTGCTTTTTCTTTCCTCAAATTCCTTCCAGGTAATGTCCTTCATAAATACGCTGTTCATTTATATTCACTCCTTATCGGAAATTTTTGCAAGTTATATACAGATTTAATTCATATTTATCTTTCCACACATAGTATGATACTATATTTTACGTGATTTTTCAATGTATTTCAGATACAAAAAGAAAGTCAGAATTTTGTATCTTGCATATAGTGACATTTTTCGCCGGTGATGGTATAATTTGAAATGTAATCGGGAGATACAAAAACGAAAACGCACAGCAAAGGTGCTGTCGGGCTGAAAACCTCTCTGCCGTTGAAGAACGCTTCAATGCTTGGCTGGTAGAATGATTTAATAAACGGTGTGCGGTGCTGCCCATAGCAACGCCGCACATTGCGAAAGGTCGTGAAATTCATGAGCGATAACACGAAAAGCTTTTCGGGCGATATAAACGCAAACGGCGTCCCTCTTTCCCATAGGATAGCCAAAATGGACAGGCTGAAATGGATAATAATGCTTCTGCCGCTGCTGTTTGTCCTGCTGACGCTTATTATTTCCATGGTGGGCATACTAAAGAAAAGCTTTGTGGGGGCGGACGGCTTTACCTTTGACTATTACATAAAAATACTGACCGAGCCGCTTTATATCAAGGTTTTGCTGAATACGCTGAAAACGGGCGTGCTGGTAACGGTGCTTTGCCTGCTGCTAGCATATCCTGCGGCATATCTTTCGGTAAGAGCAAAAAAGCCCATAGTACGGCGGCTTATCACGGGCGGTATACTTATTCCGTATTGGATAAGTATGCTTGTAAGAATTTTCGCATGGCAGATAGTTTTGCAGACAAACGGCGTGCTTAATCAGCTGCTTATGTTCTTCAAAATTACCGACGAGCCTATCCAATTTATGTACACAACGGCTGCTGTCTGCATTTCCATGACGCACATTCTGCTGCCGTATATGTTCCTGAGCCTGCAATCGAATATGGAGGGCATTGACGCAAATCTTACCACCGCAGCTGCGGTAATGGGCGCACGTCCCGCAAAGGGCTTTATAGACGTGTTTCTGCCCCTGTCCATGCCGGGAATATTTTCAGGCTCACTGATGGTTTTCGTGCTTGCCCTGGGCTTCTACATTGCACCTGCTCTGCTGGGCGGCCCCGACAATATGATGATGTCCAACCTTATCGAGCAGAATATGAACAACTTCAATTCCAACCTTGCCGCCGCAATGTCCTTTGAGCTGCTTGTTATCGTGTTCCTTATTGTGGGCGTGGCATTCAAATTCGTCGGAAATATTTTTGTAAACAAGAGGTGAAATGCTATGCTGTATGTTTACACCTTTCTGCTGATATTTATAATGATACTGCCTGCCGCCGTTATTATCCCGCAGGCGTTTACAAGTCTTAACTATTTCAAATTTCCCGTTGAGGATTTTTCCATGAAATGGTTTGAGAAATTCTTCGACAATGAGCAGTGGATAGTCGGTCTGGAAAGAAGCCTTGCCATTGCCATTATATCCGCAGTTCTGGCAACGGCTCTGGGAACAATGGCTGCCCTTGCCATGAACAAGCTGGAGTTCAAGGGAAAGTCCGTTTTTATGAGCATTATGATAGCTCCCATGGTCGTTCCCGTAGTCGTTGTGGGTGCTGCACTCTATACCACCTTTGCGCCTATCGGACTGACAAACAGCTTTGTGGGACTGATTTTTGCGCATACTCTTCTGGGAATTCCCATGGTGTTTGTGACAATGCTTTCGGGCTTTGCCAATGTGAACGAGAACCTTGAGCTTGCGGCAATGAGCATGGGTTCATCACCTATGGGCGCATTTTTCAAGGTAACTCTCCCTACCGTTCGTTCTTCGCTGGTATCGTCGGTGCTGTTTGCATTTGTAACAAGCCTTGACGAGGTAGTGGTAACCACCTTCGTATCGGGCGCAAACACAAAAACGCTTACCATGGTAATGTGGGAGAATATGAGAACGAACATTGACCCGACCCTTGCCGTCGCTGCCCTGTTTATGATAATCCTGACTCTCGGAATGTACATTATCAAGGAAATAGTCGAAGCAAGATCAAAGTAATTTTTCCGCCGCTTGTGAACGTTCGCAGGCGGCGGAAATTTCAAGGAGGAATATTTTATGACTGTATATAAAAACGCCTTAATGAGAAACTGTTCTCAGCTGAAAGACATTCTTGTAAAGGACGGAAAAATCGCAAAAATAGCCGATTCGGGAACAATATCCTCGGAAAATTCGGAAAAAATCGACCTGAACGGCAGGCTTGTCTGCGAGCCCTACTGTGACCCCCATATCCATCTGGACTACGTTTTTACCGCTGCAAGCTTTGGCGAAAATTCCACGGGAACGCTTTTTGACGGTATTGCAAGCTGGTCGGATTCCAAAAGCACGCTTACTCCCGAGATAATCAAGGAACGTGCCAAAAAAGGTCTGCTTGAACAGCTTCTGGGCGGAACGCAGTATATCCGCACCCACGTTGACGTTACCGACCCGAAGCTTACGGGGCTGAAAGCAATGCTTGAGCTTCGTGAGGAGGTCAAGGATTATGCGGACATACAGATAGTTGCATTCCCGCAGGAGGGAATGTATTCCTACAAGGGCGGCGAGGAGCTTGTGGAGGAGGCTCTGAAAATGGGCGCAGACTGCGTCGGTGCTATCCCCCACTTTGAGTATACTGCCGAAATGGGAACAAGATCGGTGAAAAAAGCCGTCGAGCTTGCGGTAAAATACAATAAGCTGGTTGACGTTCACTGCGACGAAACGGACGATGATATGTCACGCTTCGTTGAAGTGCTGGCGTATGAAGCAATGGATAACGGCATTGGCGAAAAGACAACTGCCAGCCACACCTGCGCAATGGGTTCATATAACAACGCCTACGCATTCAAGCTTTTTAAGCTGCTGAAAAGGTCGGGGATAAGCTTCATCTCCTGTCCCACCGAAAATATCCATTTGCAGGGCAGATATGACAATTACCCCAAACGCAGAGGACTTACAAGAGTAAAGGAAATGCTGGACGACAATATTAACGTATGCTTTGCACAGGATTCCATCTGCGACCCCTGGTATCCTCTGGGAAACGGAAATCTTATGTACGTTCTGGACGCAGGCTTTCATATCTGCCATCTTACCGCACCTCAGTATATGAACAGGGCGCTTGACCTTATCACGTCAAACGGCGCAAAAACGCTTCATCTGGGTGACAGCTATTATCTTCGTGAGGGAAATCCCGCAAGCTTTATTGTTATCGACGCAAAGAATGATTTTGACGCACTCCGCAATCGTGCACAGGTGCTTATGTCGGTAAGAAACGGAAAGCTTTTGTTCCGAAAAGAGGCTCCCTCATTCGGTGAAGAAAGCCTCAGCGGTTATTTTAAAATGCAGTAATGGGTGTTCCCCTAAAATAACGT
>JAEDOB010000205.1 GCA_016302225.1 Oscillospiraceae bacterium
GTCATCGGTTCGGGACTTGCTGCCGAAATAGTTGACGTTTTCCTCACCACCGAATTTGAGGGCGGCAGACATCAGAGAAGAGTTGACCAGATAACCGATCTGGAAAAATAAATAAGCTTTTGAAAGGAACGATAGCTATGTACGATAATATGGTAAAAGTCATCGAGCACCCCCTTGTTCAGCACAAGATCTCCCTTATGAGAGATATTAACACAGGCGCAAAGGAGTTCAGAGAGCTGGTTTCGGAAACATCTATGCTCATCTGCTTCGAGGCTACAAGAGATCTTCCCCTGAAATCCGTTGACATTCAGACCCCCCTTGCTATTGCAAAGTCAAAGGTAATTTCGGGAAAGAAGCTGGCTTTCGTGCCTATTTTCAGAGCGGGTCTGGGTATGTGCGACGGTATCATGAAGCTTGTTCCTGCCGCTAAGATAGGTCATATCGGCGTTTTCAGAGATCCCGACGAGCTGGCTCCCGTGGAATATTACACAAAGCTCCCCGTTGACATTAACGAGCGTGAGGTAATTATCACCGATATTATGCTGGCTACCGGCGGAACTGCCGTCAAGGCTGCCGATATTCTCAAGGAAAACGGCGTAAAGAACATCAAATTTATGTGCATTCTGGCTTCTCCCTACGGATTGGAAACTCTCCACAACGCTCACCCCGATGTGGAAATTTACTGCGGCGCAGTTGACGAGGGTCTGAACGAGCAGTGCTACATCGTTCCCGGTCTGGGCGATGCGGGTGACAGAATGTTCGGTACTAAGTAAATTTGTTACCAAAAGAGAAACACAGAGATGAAATAGGCTGAAAATCCGAAGCAAATTCGGATTTTTTGCCGTATATTCGGAGGATAGATTATGTGCGGAATCGTTGGATTTGTGGGGAAAAAAGCCTGTGCGGATATTCTGGTAAAAGCCCTGAAACGGCTTGAATACCGCGGCTATGACTCTGCGGGCATCGCAGTTTTCGAGGGGGATTCCCTAAAGACCGTCAAGGCAAAGGGAAAGATCGACGAGGGGCTTGTCCGTAAGCTTTCGGAGGAAACACCTCTCACCGCCACTGCGGGAATCGGTCACACCCGCTGGGCTACTCACGGCGAACCCTCCGACATTAATTCACACCCTATCGGCAACGGAAGAATTTCCATCGTTCACAATGGCATTATCGAAAATTACCGCAAGATAAAGGAATTTCTTATCTCAAAGGGCTATGTTTTCGAAAGCGAAACGGACACGGAAACCGTTGCAAAGCTGCTTGACTACTATTACAAGGGCGACCCTATGGAGGCTATTGTCAAGACAGCTGCCGAAATTGAGGGTTCCTTTGCGCTGGGAATAATTTTCAAGGATTTCAAGAATACTATCTTTGCTATCAGACGTGAAAGCCCCCTTATCGTCGGAAAGGGCGAGGGCGAAAGCTTTATTGCCTCCGATGTTACCGCTATCCTTGACCATACCAAGGATTACTATCTCCTTGAACATAACGAAATAGCAAGGCTTGACGAGAATGGTGCCCGGTTCTTCGATTTTAACGGAAACGTTATCGAAAAAGCTCTCCATACCGCCGACTGGGACCTTGACGCTGCGGAAAAGGGCGGCTACAAGTTCTTTATGCTAAAGGAAATTCACGAGCAGCCCGAAGCTATCAGAAAGACTATCACCCCGAGAATTTCCGACGGTATGCCCGATTTAAGCGAATGCGGACTTACCCCCGAAAAGCTCAGAGGTTATAAGAATATCTTCGTCGTTGCCTGCGGAACGGCTATGCACGCAGGTCTTGTGGGAAAATACGTTGTGGAGCGTATCGGACGGATTCCCGTTACCGTTGAGGTGGCGTCCGAGTTCAGATACAGAAATCCCATTGTTTCCCCCGATGACCTGGTAATTCTCGTTTCACAGTCGGGCGAAACCGCAGACACACACGCTGCCCTCACCCTTGCAAAGGATATGGGCGCAGAAACTCTTGCCATCGTCAACGCAAAGGGTTCAAAGATAGCCCGTGACGCCGATATGGTAATTTACACTCACGCAGGACCCGAGCTGGCTGTTGCGTCCACAAAGGCGTATATGGTGCAGCTGGCGGTGTTCTATCTGTTTGCCTTTGAGCTTGCTTGGGCGAGAAATGCCATTTCCGAGGAGAAGTGCAGAAGCCTTGTTAAGGGTCTGGAGGAAATGCCCGCTCTTATCGAAAAGGTTCTTGAAAAGCCCGACAGCAGTCAGTTTGCCGCTTCTAAGCTGGTGGCTGCGGAAAATCTGCTGTACATAGGCAGAGGGCTTGACTATGCCCTTTCCATGGAGGGCTCCCTGAAGCTTAAAGAGGTTTCCTACATTCACTCCGAGTCCTATGCGGCGGGCGAGCTGAAGCACGGCACCATCTCCCTTATCACCGAGGGAATGCCCGTTATCTCCGTTGCAACTCAGACGGACGTTTTCGACAAGACCGTCAGCAACATCAAGGAGGTAAAGACAAGGGGCGCATACAATATCGTGGTGGCAAGAGAAAGCCGTCAGCCGGGAAGTGATGCGGCGGATTTCATTATCACCGTCCCCGAAACGGACGACATTTTAATGCCTATGCTGGCAGTAGTCCCCCTGCAGCTTATCGCCTATTATACGGGAGATCTCAAGGGAAATGACGTCGACAAGCCGAGAAATCTCGCAAAATCTGTTACTGTTGAATAAAGGAATTCGTAAAAAATGGAGCTAATTTCAGTTGTTGTTCCCTGCTATAACGAGGAGGAGTCGCTGCCCCTTTTCTATGATGAGATAATCAGGGTTTCGGACGATATGACCGCAAAATTCGGCACGGAGTTTGAGTTTGTTTTCGTAAATGACGGTTCGAGAGATAAGACCCTTGAAAAGCTGAGAGAACTGTCCGAGCGGGACAAAAGGGTGCGCTATGTGTCTTTTTCGAGGAATTTCGGCAAGGAGTCCGCTATGATTGCGGGGCTTGAACACGCCGAGGGAGATTATGTTGTTCTGCTGGATGCCGATTTGCAGCACCCGCCGAAGCTTATCCCCGAAATGTACGATTATGTGTCCTCGGGCGAATATGACTGCGCCGCCACAAGGCGTATCTCCCGAAAGGGCGAGCCGAAGCTGCTGTCCTTTTTCGCAAACAGCTTTTACGGCATAATCAACAAAATATCTCAGACCCAGATAATCAGCGGCGCACAGGATTTCCGCTTTATGACAAGGCAGATGGTGGACGCTATTATCTCCATGAGCGAATACAACCGCTTTTCCAAGGGAATTTTCAGCTGGGTGGGCTTCAAGACTAAGTTTATCGAAATAGAAAACACCGAACGTGCGGCAGGCACCACCACATGGAATTTCAAGAAGCTGTTCCTCTATTCGCTGGACGGTATTATGGGTTTTTCCACCGCACCGCTGGCTTTCTCCCTGTTTCTGGGGATATTTTCCTGCATTATTTCGGCGGTCATCTTTATTGTAACGCTGGTGCAGTATTTTTCGTGGGGCGACCCTCTCGGAAGATTTGCAAATATCGTCAGCCTTATCCTGCTTATGGGCGGACTCTGCCTTATCTGCACGGGTATCAACGGACTGTATCTGTCTAAAACCTATATGGAAGTCAAATGCAGACCGAAATATATAGTCAAAGAAACGGAAAAAACCGAAAGGGGTAAAAAACAATGAACATTTGGCATGACATTTCACCAAACCGAATCACCAAGGAAAACTTCTACGCTGTTATCGAAATAGGCAAGGGCAGCAAGATGAAGTATGAGCTTGACAAGAAAACAGGCTTCCTGCTTCTGGACAGAGTGCTGTACACCTCCACCCACTATCCCGCAAACTACGGCTTTATCCCCAGAACCTATGCCGAGGACGGCGACCCGCTGGACGTTCTGGTGCTCTGCTCGGAAACCATCGCTTCATTGGCTCTGGTAAAGTGCTATCCTATCGGCGTTATCTCCATGATAGACAACGGCGCACCCGATGACAAGATAATCGCTATCCCCTTCAATGACCCTACATACAACGGCTACACCGACATCAGTCAGCTGCCTCAGCACATTTTCGACGAAATGTCCCACTTCTTCACCGTTTACAAGCAGCTGGAGAACAAGGGCACTATCATCGACGAGGTAAAGGGCAGAGAAGCCGCTGTTGAGAT
>JAEDOB010000013.1 GCA_016302225.1 Oscillospiraceae bacterium
ATGTATGTATATCCATACAAATTTTTGCTGTTATGCTTCGTTAAGCTATTTACTTAACGAAATTATGCAAAATCGAAGACTATTTTCTGCAGTGAGCGACAAAATTTATTTAACTTTAAACGAGATTTCGGCTAATTTTAGGGGCTGTTGCAGCGAACACTGCAGCAGCCCCTTTTTTATACGGCAGCTGTATCGTGGACTATTCAATTCCCCATTGCAGCAGAAATTATCCGCCGTATGAAAAGGCATAAAAAACGCTCCCGAACATTATGATTATAGCAAACGGCATTTTACTTTAGCAAAATTACACCAAAGCCGTTTACTATAATAAAGTAAAGGGAGGCAAAGATTTTTCAAATATGAAAACCGCTGCAGCATATATTCGTGTGTCAACGGAAGACCAGCTTGAATACTCTCCCGACAGCCAGCTCAAAAAAATCAGGGAATATGCCGAAAGAAACAGCATAACTATCCCCGAAGAATTTATCTTCATTGACGAGGGCATCAGCGGAAGAAGAGCAGAAAAACGTCCTGCGTTTATGAAGATGATCTCACTTGCAAAAACCAAGCCAAAGCCCTTTGATTTGATACTTGTCTGGAAATTCTCCCGATTTGCCCGCAGCCGTGAGGACAGTATCGTTTACAAATCAATGCTTCGCAAGCAATGCGGGATAGATGTTATGTCCATCTCGGAGCAGATAGGCGAGGACAAAACCGCTATTCTTATAGAAGCGCTTCTTGAGGCAATGGACGAATACTATTCCATAAATCTTGCCGAGGAAGTAAAGCGGGGAATGAACGAGAAATTCTCCCGAGGAGGGGTAGTTTCGCAGCCGCCCTTCGGGTATAAAATGGGTAACGGAGTTTTTGTCCCCGACGAGATGACTGCACCTATTGTTAAAATGATCTTTAATGATTTTGTTTCGGGGACAGGTGTCCGAAAAATCGCTAAGAAGCTCAATGAAATGGGAATACGTTCTGTCAAGGGCAACAAGTTTGAAAATCGTACCGTTGAATATATCCTCTGCAATCCTACATATATCGGAAAGCTTCGCCGAAGCCCCAACGGACGTGAGAACGGTGACAGATTTCATCAGTCGCCCGATACTGTTATTGTTGACGGCAAGCATGAGCCTATCATCAGCAATGAACTATTTCGGTCGGCAAACGACAAGCTGCGTGAAAACAAAAAACGTTATGTCAGAAATGCTCAGCATAATGACGCCGATTTTATGCTTAGAGGAATTGTGCGGTGCTCGTCCTGCGGTTCAACGCTTGTGCAGGCTGTGAAAGGAAAATCTCTTCAATGCCATAAATATGCAAAAGGACAATGCGAGGTATCTCACAGTGTTACAATATCCAAAATGAATGAAGCCGTTCTCGAAAAGCTGAAATGCGACCTTGAAAATTGTGAGTTCAGATTTGAGATCAAAAAGAAGTCTGATGCTAAAACCGATAATATCAACAAGATATTGCTTGAAAAGGAGTATAAAAAGCTGGAACGTGTCAAAGAAGCATTTGAAGCAGGTATCGACAGCCTTGACGAATACAAGCGGAACAAAACAAGGATCCATAACAGGATCGCCGAGCTTGAAAATTCAGTTTCCCCGCCCGAAGAGGAGCATATCACCGAAAAAGCGGAAGCCAAGCTTTCGGACATTATAGACAGATTGAGCGACAGCAACGTTTCGGAAAATGAGAAGAATACGCTGCTGCGTTCAATTATATCAAGCATAGTATTCGACAAGGAAAATATGACAATTCAAATAAAATATCTGCCTGTTTTTTGACACTTGCAAAACTATAATAAACGTCATATATACCTAAGGAACTATTGATTAATTCAAATATTTCATTTTTCTTGCTGCCTGAGTGACGTATCTATGTGGGTGTTCCCCCGCCTTCGGCGGGGGAACACCCATTAATCAGTATTTCCCTATATATCTCTTTGGAGTTAAGACCTCCCGACGGCAATCCCGACCTTTCCTCGCTGCTTTCGGGGCTGACAGGCGGCGGAAACGGCACCGGTCCTCCATCGGGGGAGCTTGACATCTCGAAAATGATGCAGCTGATGTCCGCAGTTTCGGGTGCGGGTGCCGACGACAAAAATACCGCCCTTATTGCCGCCCTGAAGCCCTATCTCAGCGAGCAGAAGCAGAAAAAAGCCGAAAAAGCCATCAAGCTTTTGAAGGTGCTGGCAATTTTTTCGGCTTTGAAGGAGCAGGGGCTTCTTGATGACCTTTCATTGTAACGGAGGTGGGGAAAAATGCCCGAAAACCGCAGACCGTCGGGACGGAATATGCCCTATCCCGCAAGACCGACAAATAACCGTTCCCAGCCCCCGCCCCGCTTTGAAAGCCGCAAGCCCGACAAGCCGAATATACCAAATCAGCCCGAGGAGAAGCCGAAAACCGTTCCCCCACCAAAAAGCCCGACGGTTTACCCCGTTCAGTCAAATCCGCTGGCGGAGATATTTTCATCGCCCGATAGTCTGCTGCTTCTGGCACTTATTTACATGCTTTACAGAGAAAAGGCAGACCCAAAGCTGCTTCTGGCACTTGCGTATATAATGCTGTAAGCTGCATTTTCATTGCTTTTGCTGCCTGAATGACATATTAAATATAAAAAGGCGGCTGAACCGTAGCTCAGCCGCCGAATGTTTTATAAAAGAATTCTCTTGAACGTGTTGTAATTTCCCATATCCTTAGGCGGGCAGTAAACCGCAAATGCCACCTCGTCAAACATTTTCGCCTTGTCTTCGAGAATTTCCTTGTAAGCCCTTGCAACTATCTGCGGGTCATTTTGAAACGCTCCGCAGCCGAATGCGCCGAGAACAAGCAGGTCGGCACCGTTTGCGGCGGCAATATCAAGGATATGCGCCCCCCTCTTCTTGTGGATAGCCAACAGCTCTGCGGGAGTTACCCTTGCCGCCTTTCCATGACCGGGATTCATGGCATTATACGGATTTGGGCGCAGATTGGGAGCCGCACAGGTAATGACGTCCACGGAAAACCATTCGCTTTCGGGGACAGCCTCGGGAAATGCCGTATCGCTTTTCAAGGAAATAACACCGGGCGTGTATATGCAGGCGTCGGTATATTTGACATCGCCAAGGCTTCTGTGCATACCGTAATACTGCTCAAAAAGCTCCTTTTTCCGCAGACAGGGATAGAGCGTCGAACAGCGGCAGAGAGCCTCCTCCTGTGCGGAGCTGCCCTTTGTTACGCCGCCGCCCGGATTGGTCGCCGATGCAAAATTCAGCACGGCGATTTTTTTGCCCGCATATTCCGAACTCAAACGTTTTGCCGCCTGCAAGGTACGCTCGGCTGTCACGGAAATTTTGCCGCTTTTTCCGACGTTATTGACCTCGGGATAATCGTCCGCTGCATAGAATTTCGTATTCTCCTCCGAATATTTTACAGCAGCCGCCAGCCGAGGATCTTCCCTGCAAAGCCGCATAGTATCTTCAAAAATATCAATTCGTTTCTCTACCGAATTTTCATAACCCATTTTTCTCAACCTCTTTCTGTGTTTTTCCTATTACTCATCAATAATTCCGTTTGCTTCAAGACATTTTGCGAAAAAGTCCGCAAGCTCGGGCACTGTGCGCCGTTTATCGCAGTATATGGAAACATCGGATTCGCCATATAGATTTTCGTATTCCGTATATTTCTCCGCCGCATTTTCGGGAGATAAAAACTCCACCTTACTATCATGCACCCACACGCCTATGGCAAGACATTCCGTAAAATCGGGATAAAACGTCGGCTTTTCGTAATTCACGTCGGACAGCTTTTCCCATTCCTCGGCGGGCATCTCGTTCCAATAGGTAACAGCAGCCGCAAAATCAAGAAAGGGAAACTCCGCCGCCATGCCTACAAATTCTTCAAACAGCTCAAAAAAATCGGGATATTTGCCCATTATCCCATTCATGCCCACAACGCCGTTGGGGTGAACCATACCGTTTGATGAAGAATTCGAGAACACGTCGCTGCGCATATTTATCAAATAAAAGGGCTTCTCCGACTTTGGATATTCGCAGTCGACAAAAGCAGAATCTGCCCTGCGGATAAATTCTGCCGCCTGTTCTTCGCTGACAGGCTTTCCTCTCAGCTGATAGTAGGGTCTGCGGGTACCGCTGTAATCCTCCGTCCCTTTGTCAAAGGTGACCTGAATGCTTTTCAGCTTTTCCGCAAATTCCTTGCTAAACTCATAAATGGTATTCCCGCTTCGGTCATTGTAACAACTGTCATCGGAAACTAAACCGTTCAGCAATTTAACACTTCTGTTGCCCAGCCAATCTGTAATGTTTCCGACGACCATATACATATCATCATAATCCTCGCAAACAAAATCATCGGGCAAACCATTAATAATATAATCAAATGCCGTCATAGCAATACCTCATTTATTGTGCGTGGATCTCATAATATCTTTCCTGAATTTGTCAAGCCGTTTCTCAAATTCTTCACCGCCAACACCGTTTGCTTCAAGACATTTTGAGAAAAAGTCCGCAAGCGCAGGCTCTCCGTTACGTTTATCGCAGTATATCTCGGCATCTTTTTCACCGTAAAGCTTTTCGTATTCCTTGTACTTCTTAGACGCATTATCGGGGGATAAAAACTCCACCTTGCCCTCATGCACCCACACGCCTATTTCCAGATTTTTCGTGAAATTCGGGTAGCTTGACGGTCTTTCGTAGCCATCGGTGCAGATCTCGTCCCATTCCTCGGGCGCAATTTCATTCCAATCGCTGACTGCCAGCACAAAATCAAGAAAGGGAAACTCCATTGCCAAGCCTACAAATTCACTGAAAAGCTCACAGAAATTGGGGTATTTCCCCATTATCCCGTTCATGCCCACAACGCCGTTGGGGTGAACCATACCATTGGACCCTGAATCGGAAAATAAGTCGCTGTCCATATTTATCAGATAAAAATACGGCTTTTCCTCCGAATAATCGCAGTCCCTGAAGGCAAAGTCCGTCCTTTGGATAAATTCTGCCGCCTGTTCCTCGCTGACAGGCTTTCCTCTCAGCTGATAGTAGGGTCTGCGGACATAAGTATTGTAAGCCTCCGTCCCCTCGTCAAAGGTGACCTCAATGCTTTTGAGCTTTTTCAGACATTCCTTTTCAATAACATAGACAGTATTCCCGCTTTTGTCATAATAAGAATGGTCATTCAGGAATAACTCGTTCAGCAATTTAACGCTTCTGTTCTCCCGACAATTTGGCATATTTCCTGCTATCTCGCACAGTTCGGCGTACTCATCGCAAGCAAATTCGTCGGGCAGACCATTTACTATATATTCAAATGCTGTCATAATTGATCCTTCTTGAATTTGTCAAGCCATTTTTTAATTTCTTTTGCGCCGACACCGTTTGCCTCAAGACATTTTCTTATGAAATCCGAATCCCCTGGCGAACGTCCGCGCTTATCGCAGTATATGGAAACATCTGCTTCACCGTAATACTTTTCGTATTCGTTATATTTTTTTGCCGCATTTTCGGGAGATAAAAATTCGACCTTCTTATCGTGTACCCACACCCCTATCTCCAGATTTTCCGTGAAGTTCGGGAAATATGACGGCACCTTGTAATCACCCTTAAAAAGCTTGTCCCATTCTTCGGGCGGGATCTCGTCCCAGCAGCTGACAGCATACACAAAATCCAAAAACGGAAACTCCACCGCATAACTTACGAATTCCACAAACAGCTCATAAAAGTTGGGGTATTTGCTCATTATCCCGTTCATACCCACAACACCGTTCGGATGAACGGGACCGTTAGCTAAATATTCCGAAAACAAACAGCTGCTGATATTTATCATATTAAGATTCGGTTTTCCCTCGGTGCATCGGCAGTCATAAAAAGCATAATCTGCCCATCGGATAAACTCAACTGCCTCTTTCTCGCTGATACGCTTTCCCCGCATCTGATAATAGGGCTTTCGGACATCGGGGTCGTAATCCTCCGTCCCCTCGTCAAAGGTGACCTGAATGGTTTTCAGCTTTTCCATATACTCTTTGCTGATGATAAAACAATCTCTGTCATAATTTTCCTCATAGCAGCCTCTCCTGAAAAATGCCCTGATCAGTTCATATTTAAGATATCCCAAAGGAGAAAGTGCATTTTCTGCAACATTTTCCAAAAGCATATACCCATCCGAGTTCTCCTCACCGTCAAAGCTGCCCTTCACGCTGTCCAAAATATAATCAAAAGCATTCATATTATCGCCTCGTTATACTAAGAATCAATTAAAAAGTGAATAAAAAATCAAGCAAAATCTTGCGTATATGGTTTTTGCGCAGATTTTGAAATCTCTGATTTTACCTGCACTTTTATTGGTTATTAGGGAACCACTGATTAAATCAATATTTTTATTTTTCTTGTTACCTGAGTAACGTATCTAGGTGGGTGTTCTCCCGCCTTCGGCGGGAGAACACCCATTAATCAGCATTTCCTTAGTATTATTGTGCCTTCGGTGTGCTGAATTCACTCATTCGCCTGATAGTGCGTTCAGCCCATATCCTGTCCTTTTCATTTTCATAGCTTATGCTGACGATAGATGCCTGCATATCGCAGACAACTACTGCGCAGGTGGTGAAGAAATCCTTCTTCATCAGCTCGTCATGACGGCGCATATTGCCCATTCTGCATCTGCCCGCACCGCAGTCGAAATCGACCGCAGGACCCGTGCAGTCCTTGAAGATCTCCGAATCCAGCTCGGGGGGCGTAGTCGTGCGAACCGCCTTCATTCTTACGGTAATGCGGTCGGTCTTTTCGCCGTTTGTGAACAGCTGACACTCGTCCTCGGGGTCGGCGGCGGTCAGGAAATCACCCGGAAGGGTAACATTCAAATTGCCCATTCTGTAAACTACATCACTTCTTCTGTAACCGATGGGATATTCCGGCTCCATTTCGGGGACATCTTCAATATCCTTCGGTTCCTGCCCCGCCAGCGCACAAATTTCCAGATATTCCTTTTTGGGGAACGGCAGAGTTCTGTCCAATTCAAGAGCCTTTTCCAGATGCGCCAGGACAGCACCATTGGCGTTCTTGTCCGTTTCCGAACGCTCGGAGGGCTTGAAGCAGCAAAGCGTCGCCATAAGATAAAGGGCGTTGTTTCGGCTGTAAAGGGCGTCTTTTTCACGGCTGCTCCAGATGAAGAAGTCCCTTGCAAAGTCCTCTATACCCTTTTCGGCGATACGCTTTTTCAGTCCCGCAATGGAAAATCTGCCTACGGGAGTAACGATAGTTCCGCCGATATTTTCGGGCATATAGCTGTTTGCGTCATAGCCCATGCAGTACTGATATGCCGAAACGGGACGCTCCATGGGTATTCTCAGGATATTTGAGAGCCATACGTTCATATGCTCCTTTTTCAGCCTGTTGAAATTCTTGTGCAGGCAGTAGCCCGTGGGGTCGGTGATATGTATATCCATATTGGTGTTGTCCTCCAGCTCGCAGAGAAGGTCAACAGCAGCTGCATGGAAGCCCGCACCTGCAATATTTGTCTGAGCCGAACCGCTTATTCTAGTGTCACCGA
Source organism: Oscillospiraceae bacterium (assembly GCA_016302225.1). Taxonomy (GTDB): domain Bacteria; phylum Bacillota; class Clostridia; order Oscillospirales; family Ruminococcaceae; genus UMGS1889. The sequence continues at coordinate 7,548 of JAEDOB010000013.1, forward strand.
CGGTCATCTTCATAATTCCGCAGTTGCAGAAAATAAGCATAATATTCTGCTCTCTCATACCCATTCTGCAGCCGTATTTTGCGGATAATCTTTTCAGCTCGGGGATAAGCTTGGATTTATTTCTGAGCTTTGCTGTAAATTCGATCTTTATTGACATATTTATAACTTCCTTTCGGGGGATCTTCCGATAAATGCGTATGCTTTATTTTAACATATTCCGACAGCTTTGTCAACAAAGTGCAGAAATCGGACACAAAAATCAATTTTCACTAATCCCAAACAAATATACTTATGTAGGGGCGACCATTGGTCGCCCGTAGTATCGTAAAAAAGCGAAAATTGCAGCGTATCTACGGGACGGGAAACCCGTCCCCTACAATAATTAGTTGATTCGATTAAATAGTTTTCAAAAATTGATTTCCGTGAAATCGGCAGAAATGCTCTTTGTCTTTTTCCGCTTATATACCGAAAACGTATTCGAATATATGTTTTACAGCGTTTCCTTGTGCAAATTGTACACAAATATCAGATAATATTAATAATTTTTCTATTACAGAAATTAATTGTAATTCACAAACTGCTTGACAATACGCATAAAATAGTGTATCATAAAATTATAATAATTATTGCTCAAATACTATAATTTTTATATATTAAATATTGGGGGCGAATTTATGAAGGAAAGGAAATTAAAGGGTTTTACACTTATCGAGCTGATTGTTGTAATAGCAATTGTTGCTTCTCTGGCAGCCATTCTTACGCCCATGTTTTTTGGGATGGTAAAAGAATCCAGAACATCAAAATATCAGGCTCAGGCAAGGCATGTTTATGAAGGCGTTCAGCTGGCGCTTACCAACCTTAATGCAGCCGGAGGCGATTATTCTCCGAATGCGATATACACAGGCGGTGCTGACGGTATCGGTCACAGCGGCGGCGGAGATGACTGCGATGTCCACAAATATCTCGGAAATGCCTTTGACGGATACTTCGGCTTTAAGGTAGACAGCTCGGGTATCGGCTGCGCATATGCCGTATGGAGCGACAGACCTATCAACGATGCAGATGTTACTATCATGACGCCGCAGCAGGTTTCCGACAGTATGAACTCAGGTATGCCCATGGGCTGCTACTACCCCAATAATGACGTCACCTACGATGCAGGTTCATAAATATCAAACTATCCTATCCGCTGTTTTATAAAACGGCGGATTTTTTTCGCTAAAATCCCGAAGATTATTGACAATTCCGCATAAGTATGGTATAATTCAATAGGTTAAAGCGGACGGTAAGTCTGCAGGCGGTTCATCCGCAATAATAAAATGAAATGAGGAAATAAAATGCCCGCAAATATTGTTATCGGTACCCAGTGGGGAGATGAAGGCAAGGGTAAGGTCATTGACATTCTTGCTTCAAGAGCAGATGTTGTTATCCGTTCTCAGGGCGGAAATAACGCAGGTCACACCGTTGAAAGCAATGGCGAGGTCTACAAGCTTCACCTTATCCCCTCGGGTATTCTCTATAAAGATACCCTCTGCCTTATCGGCGCAGGCGTTGTTCTCGACCCTAAGGACCTTCTCGGTGAGATCGACGGAATGAGCGCAAGAGGTATCTCCTTCGACAATCTGAAAATTGACCCCAGAGCGCACATTATTATGCCCTGGCACATCAAGCTGGACGGACTGTCCGAGAAATTCAGAGGTGGCTCCGACATCGGCACCACGGGCAGAGGTATCGGTCCTACATATATGGACAAGTACGAACGCTGCGGCATACGCTTCTATGACCTTGTTCACCCCGAGATCTTCGCCGAAAAGGCAAGAACAACGGGCAAGCTGAAAAACAAGATAATCACCGAGGTCTACGGCGGCGAGCCCGTTGACATTGAAGCGACCATCAAGGAATACACCGAATACGGCAAACGTCTTGCAGGCTATCTGGCGGACGTTTCCGTTATAGCTTACGAAGCTCACAAGGCGGGCAAAACTATCCTCTTTGAGGGCGCACAGGCTACCCTCCTTGACATTGATTTCGGAACATACCCCTACGTTACCAGCTCCCACCCTCTGGCTGCGGGCGTTTGCGTAGGAACAGGCGTTGGCCCCCGTGTTATAGACAAGGTTTACGGCGTTGCCAAGGCTTATACCACAAGAGTGGGCAAGGGTCCCTTCCCCACCGAGCTTAACGACGAAACGGGAGATTTCATCAGAAATCAGGGTCACGAGTTCGGCACGGTAACAGGACGTCCCAGAAGAACAGGCTGGTTTGATGCTGTTATCGTTCGTCATGCCGTTCGTGTAAACGGTCTTGACTGCCTTGTTATCAACAAGCTGGACACTCTCAGCGGACTTGACAAGCTGAAGATCTGCGTTGCCTACAAGAAGCCCGACGGAACTATCTTAAAGGATTACCCCGCCGCTCTGGAGGAGCTTGCGGAATGTGAGCCCGTTTACGAAGAGTTTGAAGGCTTTAGCGAAGATATTTCGGGCTGCAAGAGCTTTGACGAGCTGCCCGAGGTTTGCAAGAAGTATATCGAAAAGCTGGAAGAGCTTTGCGAATGCCATATCGGCATGGTAGGCGTTGGCCCCGACAGAACTCAGCAGCTGGAAAGATAATTTTTCCGAAATAAAAATAACGCCTCCCCGTCGCAATGATGGGGAGGATTTGCTTTACAGGACAAAAACGCAGGGGAGTGTTAGTATGTACGGTGCAATTTATGGCGACATAATCGGTTCATATTATGAAGTGCATTGTACCAAAGATGTAAGCTTTGAATTTCATCGTGACAGCACCTTCACCGATGATACCGTACTGACCGCAGCTGTATGCAAAGCAATACTTGATAACCCGCTCCCAATTAAAAGCAAGGAAATTAATGAGCGTGCATTTGAATACGCTGTCAGATATAAACAGTATTATTCCTTTTATCCCAATGCAGGATTTGGGCAGATGTTTTCCAAATGGGCAGCCGACCGTTCCGACCTCAGTAAACAGCACAGCTACGGCAACGGAGCAGCAATGCGGGCAGCACCCATAGGATACGCCTATGATGATATTGAACAGGTTTTATTGCAGGCAAAAGCAAGTGCATTATACACTCATAACCACAAAGAAGCAATAAAAGGCGCACAGGCTGTTGCATCGGCAGTTTTTCTTGCCAAAAGCGGAGCAGCCAAATCCGATATTCGTAAATATGTATGCCGCAAATTCAAATATGACCTTGACAGTTCCGTTGATGAAATTCGTATTGGATATACATTTGACAGCCGAGCTGACCGCAGTGTACCTCAATCTATAATTGCTTTTCTTGATTCGGAGGATTATGAAGGTGCCGTCCGAAATGCAGTTTCGCTTGGCGGCGATGCCGATACAATGGCTTGTATTTCGGGTGCAATTGCCGAAGCGTTTTATCATAATATACCCGACCAAATCGTTAAATTCTGCAATAGCCGAATAGACTATACCATAAAAAACGTGGTAAATGAATTTAAAAGGAGTTATTCTTTACCGTAAATATCAGTAAAATACCCTGTCTGCAAGCCCATATTTCGTGAGAAGCAGACAGGGTATTTTTATTATCTTCATATCAATTCAGCACATAAATATTCACCTGACGTGCGCCCCAGTCGCAGGAAGCGTCATAGCTTTCCATAAACAGGTCAACAGCAATGCGTCCGTCAAGAAGAGCCGTGCCCGTGTCTGCGGCAATAGCGTAGCCGTAAACTGCGGAATTATCGGTAGTCGCAATATACAGCTCGGTGCCGTAAGGAATGATCGCAGGGTCAACGGCAACATATCCTACCATTGCAGTCCTGCCGCTGGCGGTCTTTGCGCCCGGCTTTGCGGAATATGCGCAGGATTTTCCCGTAATAACATGACTGTAAGAAACAGGTGCGCCGTTCTCGTCAAAAACCAGACTGTCGGGAGCTTTAAGCTGCGAAATGGGCTTAGCGGGACAGGTGCCGTTCAGAACGACCTTGTCAACAGGCTCGGTTACTGCCTTGCTAACGACCTCGGACTTTGTTTCCTTGCCGTCTATGTAGGTCACAAGCTCGGTTATCTCAACGGAGCCTTCCTCGCCCTCCACAACGACCTCGCTGTGTCCCACAACATAGTTGGGGTCATTCTTGTAATTGGTCTTGTAGTCGATGGTTTCAACTGTGACCTCATACTGCTTTTCAACACGGTTGATAACAATGTCGGTGTTCTTGTTTATCTTCTCATTAAGTCCCACGTTGATAAGGTCATCATCGTCAACGGTAACGCCTGCGCCCTTGAGAACGTCAGCGACCGTTGCGTCCGAACCCTCCTCGTAGGAAAGCTTGTGGTTCTTGCCGTCCGCAGTGAGAGTTACCTCAAAGAACTGCGGCTCGGGTATTTCCTCAGGCTCCTCATAATAGTACGCAGACAGCCTATCCTCAATTGCGGAGGGGTCATATGCGTCCTGTCCGTCGCCTGCAATGCCGCCCATAAGTGCAGCAAGTGCCAGTGCGGTGAATGCGGAGCCTGCTATTTTTATAACAGCCTTTTTCTGTGCGGATCCAACTTCAGCCGAATCGTTAATTCGTGTAAATCTGCTCATAAATCGGTAGTTCCTTTCAAATACAAAGCTAAGGTGCGCCGATAAAATTTATCGGTATCCCATACAGAACATCGTTCTGATAGTTACAAAATAATTACAGCGGCCGCTGTTTTCGTAACCGTTTTGTAGTCTTTCGTTATTATAGCTAAATTCAGCTCATTTGTCAACCGAAAAACCGAGGGGTGATTTGTTGAACCTGCACAAAAGATACTTGCCCGCTCGACGGATAACCCCCGTATTTAACTTTGTTTTCGTGGAACCTACACAGAAAATTAACATTAGCTTATGCAAAACAGACAAAACCCCGAAACCGTTTACCGCACGCCCGATTTTACCTGTAATAAATTGTCATTTTTAAGAACATTTCCCCGCTTTTTAGGTGAAATATTTTGCAAAAATCTTTTATCGGTTGGTATATCTGCACAATTACACCTTGCGATCACCCCGATAAATATGCAAAAGAAACAAACTTTACATTTGCCGTCGGATACAACTGTTTGCTGCCTATCTTGCTTTGTTTTTTACATTATATATAGTATATACTATAATAAAAACAGCAGGACACCGCTAAGGGGCGACCCCTTTGTCATTTCGTTTATAGATAATACTAAGTAGCTGCTGAATAAATTGACAATTCTGCTTGTTGCCTGAGTGACGTATTTAGGCGGGGGGTGGAACACCTATTGATTGGTATTCCCCCGATCACAAACGAGGAGATCAATTGACCTGTCTTTTTCCAAACACACGATATGCCGATATAGAGAATATCACCGCCGCAATTACCGCAAATACAGGCGTAAAAATGTACGGACGAATTACCAAACCGAATATCTCAAACTGAATACTGTCTATAATACACCAGAATGCCATCATATTCGAGGGCAGCAGGCAGAATAGCTTATACACCCACACAATATCCTCGGAAACATTCATCATCATTGGTGCAATAATTATGACGGACATAATAACGATAGTTCCAGAGGGAGTTTTTACAGCGGAGGACAGCAAAGCCGTAAGTGCTGCCGTCATAATGCACGCCGCAAAAACGCAGGCGGAATACAGAAGTGCACATTGTCCCATATTCAGCGGATAGGACATCATGGGCACTTGAAGCTGTATTGCCGCATCTGCTCCGTCTGTGCCCCATATTGCCATACATTCGGCATATGTAAGCACCGTTAGTATCACGGATAGTCCTGCGGACAATGTAAACATCACAAACAGCTTTGCCCACACAAGCAGGCTCTTTCCGTGCTTTGAGGATAATATCAGGCTGTCTGCGCCGCTTACGTATTCCCCCGAAAAAAGCGGTGCAAAAATTATTGCGGCTGCAACAGCCATAATAATTCCCGTGGTGTACATAATTGCAAAAAATCTTGTGTAACCGTTGGACGCTTCAAATACAATTGGCTTTTCCACCCCATTATCCGCCGAAAGAACAGACTGCTTTGCCGCATCGCTCATTTTGGTCTGCATTATGGACTGCTCCTGTTTTTGGCGGCGAATTTCATAGAATTTATCCGCCTGCTCCTTTGTCATATTCCCGAAATCTTGGACGTCAAAGCGTTCCGACGATGTATTGAAAACGCTGCGGACTATGGAATATATTTCGCTGTATTTTCTTGCGTAATTTTCATATTCCTCACTGTCGGTATATTTTTCGGCGGAATTCAGTTCAAGCTTTGAATACGCTTCGGACGCCTCCATAATAAGCTCTGCGTCGATAGCACGTCCCGACAGTTCCCTTGCGTTTTCAAGGTCGATTTTCATATCGTCATACCGTGACATTACAGGCTCGCCGTTACTGTCGTAAACATAGCCTATTATTGTGCCGAACACGCTGAATAATGATACTGCGGCGGCAAGTATCAGCGTTATTACCGCACCTTTTCGTTTAAAAATCTTTTTGTATTCAAATGAAACTAAGTTCCAAAATATATTCATTTTTCCTCCGTCCTTTCCTCGCCGCTGAAATAATAAAGATAGAGATCTTCAAGCGTCGCTTCTGTATTAACAGCATTTTCGCAAGGCTTTTCATCGCATACAAGCCGCAGAAATACGCCGTCAGCCGCATTTCGTGTGTTGATGATCGGATATTTTTCGGTAAGCATATCGGCAATATCCTGCGCAGCGGTGCATTCCCACACCTTGCCCTTTATAACGCCGATAATTTCATTAAGTGAACCGCTGTGGATTAGCTGACCGCTTTTCATTACAAGAATAGTGTTTGCGATATGCTCAATATCCGACACGATATGAGTGGAAAGAAGAATTATCCTGTCCGCACCCATTCGTGAAATAAGATTGCGGAAACGCACTCTTTCCTTCGGGTCAAGTCCTGCTGTGGGCTCGTCAAGGACAAGTATCTTCGGGTCGTTGAGCATTGCCTGTGCGATTCCAAGACGCTGCTTCATTCCGCCCGAAAAGGTCTTTATCTTCTTTTTGGCTTCATTTTTCAGCGACACCAGCTCTAAAAGCTCGGCGGTTTTTGCCTTTGCTTTCGGCTTCGGCAGACCCTTCAAAGCGGCAATATACATCATAAAATCCTGCGCCGTAAATTCGGGATAATATCCGAAATTCTGCGGAAGATAGCCTAAAACATCACGGTATTCCTCCCGTGAAACGTCAATGCCGTCATAGGAAATGCTGCCCGAGGTGGGGTCAAGAACGCCGCACATCATTCGCATAAGCGTGGTTTTTCCTGCGCCGTTTGCACCTAGAAGTCCGTAAACGCCCTTTGTGAGGGTAAGGGAAATACGGTCGCAGGCGATCTTACTGCCGTAATTTTTTGTTACTCTGTCAAGTGTTAGTTCCATAGTAATTTGCTCCGTTCGATATTTTTTTCATATTAAAGATGATGGAAACCGTCCCGAAAATGCACAGCAGAATACAGAAATTATTGCAGATATTTTCGGGTATTTTTACCTGAGAACCCTGCAAAAGTATTCCCGATACGCTGACAAAAAGTGCCGCCGAACCGCTGATATATCCGCCTTCCTTACCCTTGAACCGACCGAAAACCGCAAGTGATATTCCGTTTACCATAAGAAACGGCGCAAGGATATAAATTGCCGCCTTTGCAATACCCACGGACGTAAATATTCCCGATATTATCGTCAAAAAGGCAATCACCGCAAAGCTTAGTGTGCCAAGGATAAGCGTTCTTGCGCCCGTAAGCCGAGGCAGAGAAAACCTGCACGCCGTTTCAAGCTCGGTCATGCCGTACATATTTGAACGTGATATTTCCGAAGCTGTGAGCATTGCAAGAAAGGGCGTAAGGGAGGATATTATCCACACTGCAGGCAGTCCGATATACGCAGGATCATTCAGTGACATAAAACAAACCGTGAAAACCGCAGCGGCAACTATCAGCACCGAAGCGACCCACACACGCTTGCGGATATATTTTATCTGGGAAAATACAAACTGCGAAAAGCTCAGTTCAGGGTAGGGCAGTGCGTTCAGAAATATTTCCTTTTGCTTTGGTTCGGGGGGCGAAAATGCTTCGTACAGTTCCTTTTTTACGTTCATTTCAATGCTCCTTTCAGCAGCTTTTTCATTTGGGCAAGAGCGGCTCTTTCCAGGCGATACACCACAAAACGGGAAATTCCAAGACCTTCCGCCGTTTCATTTACCGACATATCCGCAATATACCGCATTTCAAGTATTTCCCGATGCTGCTCCGACAGCCTTTCAAGAGCCGTGCGGACGGCAATTTTTGTGTCGCTTTTGTCGGAAAAATCCTCCTGCGGATAGTCGTCGGAAAGCTCTTCGGTCTGCTTTCGGCGGAACATATCCGTGCAGAGATTTTTTGCGACAGTGAAGATATATGCGGCGTTTATGTCGGTATTCTGCGTAAAATACCGAAGAAAGGCTTCTTGGGTAACGTCCTCGGCAGAAGCGGAATTTCTCAGTCTGTAAAAGCAGTAGCGGTATATTTTGTCATACAATTCTTCTATCTCCCGTGACACCCCGAAAACCTCCTCTCATAATGTATAACGGATAACTGCGGTTAAATGTGCGGTTTTTTAAGGAAACACCCACCTAGATACGTCACTAAGGCAACAAGAAAAGTGAAGTTGTTTATTTATTCAGTGTTTCCCTATATACTGGATTATTCTGATTTTCTATCATAAAACAGACAAAAAGCAAAGGCAGCACAGTCTTATTGACGGTGCTGCCTTATTAATACTAATCTCTGATTAGAAAGTGGACAAAAAATCTGTGAAAAAGTTTGTGCTTATAGGTTTTGTGCAGATTTTTTGTCTACACCTTCATTGGAGATTAGTATAAAAACTATGGTAAACGACAAAAAATATTTTACTTTGAGCGAAACATATACGACGTTTACTATAAAACTTCTTTTGAAATAATGCCCTGCTATTATTAGCAAGATGGAAAGATCAAACCTCGTAAACGTCCTCGGGAGAAAGCACCTTGAAGCCGTTTTCCTCCAGAGCTGCGGACGCTGTTTCGTTGTTCTGAACTCTCAGGATAACGTAAGCCTCGCTGTCACTCTTGGAAATGAATGCGTACATATACTCAACGCTGATGTTAGCGGCGTACAGCACCTCCACAGCAGCGGCAAGTCCGCCCGGCTTGTCGGAGATACCGATAGCGATAACGTTGGTGATGGACACGGTGCACTCGGCTTCTTTCAGCACCTGACAAGCCTTATCGGGGTTATTCACAATAAGTCTGAGAATACCGAAATCCTTGGTATCTGCAATGCAAAGTGCCCTGATGTCAATGTCATTGTCCCTGAGAAGTGCGGTAACTGCGGAAAGCTTTCCGGGCTTGTTTTCTACGAAGATCGAGATCTGCTTAATGGACATAATAGTTCCTCCTTTGTCGGTTGGATTTTGTATGATTTTATAGCAATCCATAAAAGCATTATTGTAGGGGCGGGGTTTCCCCGCCCGCAGGCTTAAAAAGCACTTTCAATACCTGTAAGGATGTTTTTATGTACTGCAATAAGTTTTCTTGTCTATGGATTTAAAAAATGCTATTGCTTAGTCGTGCAGCTTACGCTTGTCAATAACTCTTACAGCCTTGCCCTCGGAACGAGCAATAGTCTTGGGAGATACAAGATGTACCTTGGGACGGATTCCCAGCATCTGGGTAATAGCCGCAACAAGCTCCTTCTCCTTGTCCTGAATATCCTTTACCTGGTCGGAGAACTGCTCCTGTGACATTTCAACGTAAACGTCCAGAGTATCGGTGTTGTTCACTCTGTCGACCTCTATCTGATAGTTAGGCGCATAGCCCTGTGCGATAAGAACGGTTTCTATCTGTGAGGGGAATACGTTGACACCTCTTATAATAAGCATATCATCGCTTCTGCCCATAGGCTTAGCCATCTTGATAAGTGTTCTTCCGCAGGAGCACTTCTTGCGGCTGAGAACGCAAATATCCCTTGTTCTGTATCTCAGGAGAGGGAACGCTTCTTTTGTAATGCTTGTAAATACCAGCTCGCCCTTTGTGCCCTCGGGGAGAACCTCGCCTGTGTCGGGGTCGATTATTTCGGGGATAAAGTTGTCCTCGTTGATGTGCATTCCCGACTGCTCGCAGCATTCAAATGCAACGCCCGGACCGCTTGTTTCGGTCAGACCGTAAATATCGTAAGCCTTGATGCCAAGGGACTTTTCGATCTCATGGCGCATTTCCTCTGTCCAAGGCTCTGCGCCGAAGATACCTGCCTTCAGCTTGATATCATCGGGAGTGAGTCCCATTTC